>NZ_DEPM01000058.1:0-16806 GCF_002358775.1 Martelella sp. UBA3392 | reverse complement strand
CGGCGACCGTTGAGCCTGCAAACAATTTCACCAAATTCATTCTGGAAAACTCCCTCATTGCAGCGAATGAATTGAGGCTTATAAAACATGACTTGTTGAATCAAGTTTTATGTTTTAGAGCTTTTCCAAAGAGTTAGAGTTTCGCGAGCGCCTGATGAACGAGTTGAAGAGCAATTATTCCATCCGCGATGAAATCCGCGACTACTGGTCGGAAAGAGCCGGAACCTTCGATCAGAGCGTCGGCCACGAGATTTTTTCGGATGCCGAAAGACGAGGCTGGCAGCGACTTATTCGAAAGCATCTCGGCGAAGGCCAGGGACGCCGCGCCCTGGACCTTGCCTGCGGAACGGCGGTGATCTCGCATCTGTTGCATGACCTCGGCTTCTCGGTCACGGGCCTGGATTGGTCCGATACCATGCTCGCTCTCGCGCGCGCCAAGGCGGAAAGCCGCAAGGCCGATATACGGTTCATCACGGGAGACGCGGAAAACACGCTGGAGCAACCTGGAGCCTATGACGTGATCACAAACCGGCATCTGGTCTGGACGCTGGTCGATCCGCCGGCAGCGTTTCGCGAATGGTTCTCGCTGCTCAAGCCCGGCGGCAAGGTTCTGATCGTCGACGGGAATATGGGCAAGGTTACCTGGGTGAAGGGTTTGCAGGCGTTCTGGGCCCGCACGACCGGCAAGGAGGCCTCCGGGCCGCTGAGCGCAGATATGGCAGAGCGGCTCCGCGATATCAGGACGCGGGTTTATTTCTCCGGCCAAATGCCGGCCAGCGCGGTGGCCGGACTGCTGGAGGAAGCAGGCTTCGAAAACATCGTCATCGACCGCAAGCTTACCGATATCCACTGGGCACAGGCCCGCAAGATGCCTTTCATGCGCGGTCTCGACCGAATGTTCCAGGAACGCTTCGCCATCTGCGCCGAGAAGCCAAACCGATAGGAACGAGCCGCTGCCGGCTCTCGCCGCGCTGATCGGAAAAAGAGGCTGAGAGTTGCAGCCAACGCGGTCTTCAAGAAGAATTCCTGCGGCAAACGGCCCTAGCGCATCGACCTTGTTGCATGCACTCGACTCGAACCATTTGCGGCCCGCAAAGCGAGCACGATGTTGACGCCCAAGTCAAAAGAAAGCGACTTACCCGTAAACAGAGCATCACGAGCCGTTTAGCAGACAGAACGGTCGCACAAACGCCATGTCCATCTCGAAGTTCACAAGCGGAATGACGATTTGTCAGGCGCTACGCTCCAAAATCAAACTGGCGGCTTGCCGACTCAATTGCTTTGTCCCTCCGGGACCAAGCTGGTGTTTGGGCACGAGCATTTTTCGCGGATGAAACGCCTGGAAAAGGGGTCGCTGGTCCGAGTCCCTTCAAAACCTGATACAGATAACCAGCTTGGCCGCAGTCATTTGGGATGCCCGCAAGGCGCAAATCGCGGTGGAAATGCGTGTAGACTTCTGCAGACACTGTTGCAAGCAATCATTGCTAGAGAGCCAAGCCCAACATAAAAATAGAATTTCTTTGTTGGCCGGCCCGAACAGAAATCGGACCGGCCAGACCAGGCTGATGGGGCCCGGTTATGCGGGGCGCGGCGCCGACGGGCCGAGGCCGATGGAGCAAAGCCAGTTCAATACCACTTCGCGGGCAACATGCTTGTTGTCGACCTGGCAGTGCTCCAGTCCACCGAGGCGACGATCCTCGATCGGGAAAAACGTCTTGTTGCTGGAGCCGGCCTGTTCGAAATTCGTCAGGGCCTGCTTGAGCGGATTGGGCTGCACCAGGGCCTCTTCCGCGCCGTGAACGACCAGGAGCGGGCATTCGATCTGGTGCAGGACGCCCTCAAGATCATAGGCAAAGCGGGGATTGTTGGCGAAATCCTCCAGGCTTTCTGCACCGAGGATTCGCAGTCCATGGGCGGCAAGGCTCGGCGGCATCCATTTGAGCATGGCCGGCCAGTCGAACTTGTGGGTGCCGCCATCCGAGACGACGGCGGCGATGCGCTGGTCGAAGGCGGCGAAGCGCAGGGAATCGTAGCCGGAGAAGCTCTCTCCGAACACGATGATCCTGTCTGGATCCACCTCCGGCCGCGTGAGAAGGAAATCGATCGCCCTGGAATGAAAAGCCTCGCTGTCGGCGCGGCGGGTCTTGCCCTTCTCGTAAAGCGAAAGCCCCGTCCCCGGCTGATCATAAACGAAGAAATTGTAGCCGCTGGCGATGAAGGCCGGGCCGAGATTGAAATAATTCTCCGTGGAGTGTTCTTCGCCGCCGTTCAGGGCAAACAGCGTCGGTTTCGGCTCCTTTATCCAGTGCGGCGAGAAGAAATAGCCGTCAAGCAGAACATCCTCATAGGGGACCTGCACCTTTTCGGGCCTGACATTGAAATATTGTCCAGCGGCTTCGAAAAGCTCCTGCGACTTGCGGATCATGCGCAGCTTCTCCGTCTCGTCGTCCTTCACCATGAATTCCGCGGTTCTGATGTAATTGCAGGCGCGCGCATAGGCATCGCGCGCGGAGAGCCAGTTTCCGGCTGCCTCGGCCTCCCGGCCATGCCGTTCCACAGCCTCCGCGGTGGCACGCCACTCCCTGACCCATGTCTCGTCGATCGCGGGGTCGATCCTCTTGCACGCCTCGAAGATCTCCGTGACATCAGCGAAGCCGAGCGAGGCAAGGCCGAGGATCTTGGTGACCTGGAATGACTTTCCGTAATTTTGGGGCCAGTGGCTGAATTCAATAGTCATCGTATCTGCTCCTTAAGCAACAGCCTGGGTTTTCTCAGAGACCGGCCCGGTGTGGGTGCCGTTCTGTCCGGCACGGGAGCCATGGGGAGGTCTTTGCGAAAACACTCCTTGCATAAAAGTGCGTATCACGCAAGTTTGCTTAAATAGTAATATTGCTATATGTGCAATTTTATGGGAGAAAGCATGCGAAACCTTCAGGAGTTGTGTCTCATGCCAAAACCGGCAATCTTGATTTCAGGGTCCAGCATTGCAGGTCCAGCCGCAGCATTCTGGCTCGTGCGGGCCGGGTTCGACGTGACAGTCGTCGAACAGGCCAGCGCGCTGCGCCAGGGCGGCAACGGCGTCGACATTCGCGCCGAGGCTCTGGCGGTCATCGACCGCATGGGTCTTGACGCGGCGGTGCGGGAACGGGCCGTTCACGTTGAGGGCCTTCGCTTCGTTGATGCGCGCGACCGGCAGCGGGCGCGGATCGCTACAGCAGGGCTGGAGAAAATGGTTGGGTCGGAAGATGTCGAGATCACCCGCGGTGACTTGTCGGCGCTGCTTTACCGGGCCACCCATGCGGATGTGGCGTATATTTTCAACGATGCGGTGGCAGCGCTTGCGCAGGATGAACAGGGCGTCGATGTGACGTTTCACAGCGGTGCGCAGAGGCGCTTCGATCTTGTCATCGGGGCGGATGGTTTGCATTCGGCAATCCGTCGGATCGTCTTCGGCCCGGAGGAAAGCTTCGTGGAGTTCTGCCAGCATTATTTTGCCTCCGTGGCCGCCGATATGGATATCGGCGAACCTGGCTGGACCACCTTTTTCAATGAGCCGGGCCGCTCCGCGGCCGTATACCGCGCCGGCGCAGGGGAGGGGCAGATCACCTTCATGTTCCGGAGCGAGCGGCCGCTTGCCTACCACCATCGCGACGTCGCGGCACAGCGCCGCCTGCTGCGCGAAGCCTTCGCCGGCATGGAATGGCATGTGCCTTCCCTGCTCGATGCTGCGGACAATGCCGAGAACTTCTATTTTGATGCCCTGGCCCAGACCAAGATGTCGTCCTGGTCGCATGGCCGCGTGGTGCTGGTGGGCGACGCGGCCTATTGCGCGTCTCCGGCCTCTGGCGCCGGCGCACTGCTGGCGCTGACCGGCGCCTACCGGCTTGCGGGAGAACTGGCAGAGGGCGGTATTTCCGCCTCCACTCTGGCGCGATACGAGGCGGCGCAGCGTCCTCTGGTCCAGCTGAAACAATCGCAACTGTTCACCGGCATTACCGTTCCGCGGACGCGAGCCGGAATTCTTGCGCGCAATCTGTTCCTGTCATCGCCGTTGACGGGCGTCTTGTCGCGCTGGAAATCCGACAGTGCAGACGTCCTTCGCACATACACTTTCTCTTCGGCCCGGGTATAATCAGCGGCATGAACACTGGTATTCCCCCCATCGGACTGCGCGAGCGCAAGAAGCGCGCCCTGCGCGCCAAACTCAGCGATGTCGCCCTTCGCCTTGCGCTCGAACGCGGCGTCTCGCACGTGCGTATCGAGGATATCGCCGCCGAGGCGGATGTTTCCCCGCGTACGTTCAACAATTACTTTCCGAGCAAGGAAGCCGCAATTGTCGGAAGCGCGACGATACGAGCCGAGCAACTGTGCGAAATCCTGAGCAGCCAGCCCGACGGGCTTGCCCTTCATGACGCCCTTCGTTCTACGGTGGTCGCGCTCTTCGAGGAAGAGCCCGACCGCGACTGGATCGCGCGCGCGCGTCTCATCCGTGCGGAGCCTTCGCTCTTCGCCGAGGCGGCCAAGGCTGATAGGTCGATCGAACAGGAAATCGCCTCGGAAATTGGCCGACGGGCGGGGGTCGATCCCGCGACGCACCTGGCGCCACGTCTCGCCGCTGCGGTGGTGATTGCCGCCATTCACGCAGCTGTCGAATTATGGCTCGACCGCGATGAAGGCTCGCTGAGTGATATGGTCAGGCAGGTCATGGTACAGTTCCGTGTTGAAGACATCGCCACCGAGTAGGATTGGGACTTCCAGGTTGAGATCAAGCCGATTGGTGTGACAGGCAGCGAGGCGAAGGCTATAAAAGGTGGGAACTCGTTACGGGGTCGAGCTTTGCCTGCCCAAGCTATAAACCGCTGCGTTTCGCTTCCAGATTGCTTCTGAACCGCCTTTAAACGCGATATGTGGAAGCAGCGGGCCGTCTCTGGAATATAGCGCGGCGCAGGGGGCGAGCGTCCGGCAAGACCGAACCGCTGACTGGGAGAAAAAATGCGATCAATCTTGGCGGCCTTTTTGATGATGACTGGGGCAGTTGTCACGGGCGCTTCGGCCGCCGAGCCGACGCAAAGCGCCGGAGTATCGACGGGCGAACAGACCATTCTGGACTGCACGCCTGACGCCAACGTGGACAGTTTCTGGCGGGCCGGCGTGGTGGCGGAAAAGCGCGGGGATGCGCAGGCGGCGCTTGCTGCGTATGAAGCGTCATGCAGCGCGGGCTTTCAGGTGGGCGGCTGTTATGAGGCCGGCAAGATCTATTTCCTGAACGTCGCGCTTCGCGACTATGAAGCCGCGCAGGAGAGGATGGAAAGGGTGTGCGGCTCCGACGATGTCGGGATCGGTCCCTATGCCTGCAAATATCTGGGCATCATCTATCGCAACGGCCTCACTGGAGAGCCGCGGATCGATCGGGCCTTTGCGGAGCTTTCGCGCGCATGCTTCCTGCACAATCCCGCGCCGTTCATCGACGGAGACGGGTGCAAAATTCTCGCCGACAGCATTCCCAACGCGGACGAGATGGGCGTGGACGAAGAAATATGGCAGCCCGAGTATATCGCCTATTTGGCCTTCGCGATGGGCTGCAGCGACGACATGCCGGTGCTGTGCGACCGGGCGCTGGAAATCCACAGAAGGGCGGTCGCGCAATCCGCGCGCTGGCTCGGCCGTTGTGCAGAGGACGTCGAGGCCGTGGGATTTGCGGGACAATGCGAGGACCTGAGCCGGGCAGCCTCCGTCGCCGACTATGACCAGCGCCAGGCGTTCCGCCGCCGCCTCGTGAGCATGTACCATCGCGCCACCGAATTCGCGGGATAGCGCGTGAGGGAAGCAGCGGATTGCCTGCGACAGGTTTGCGGGCAAATTGAAACGGGATCTCTCGCTTTTGCTCGACGCGTGAGCGATCGACAGCCAGGCCACCCCAGCGAACGATCGCGGCGCTGGACGGTAAGTATGCAAGGCAAGCACTCATGAAAATACTCTCCCTGTTGTTCGGCATCCTGCTCCTCATCGGAACATTCGTGTGGTTCTCCTATTTCGTGCCCCTGGGCTGCGGGATGAACCCCACCGGATGCCATGAGGAGTTCAGCGTCTGGAGCCAGATCGGCCTCATCCATTTCTGGGTACCGATGGCCGTGGCGGTAGCGGCCATAATTTATGGAATCAGGCGCTCACCTCCTCCTGATATTCCGACATGTTGATCGTGGTCAGGAACTGCTCGCCGCCGAAAAGCTGGCGCGCGATCTCAAGCGCCGTTTCTGTTTTGCCGACGCCGGATGGGGGAAGAGATGGCGACGATATCGCGGATCACCGTCTGTCATAGCCGTCATTCGGACATCAAGTGCCACATTCCGTTGACTTGACCATGCCATCTTGGGAGTTGCTTCACTGGTCGCAGGATGGCACAACCTTGGATTTGTGAACGCTCGATGAACGGGATGCCCAAATCGCGAGAAAAAGTTTGTGTTTCTCGTCTAAATTGAGGTTTACGACCGGCGACTAGATTGTGTAGAAGCATCATGACATCCTATGAGAGTGGTTATTGATGATGCTGATGCGTTACCTTTTTGTGGTGAGTCTGGTCTGCGGGATAGCGGACATAGCTCATGCAGACACCGATGGCGGAATAAAGAAGCTTGAGGCCGGTGATATCCGAGGCGCTGTCGAGGCCTTTGAAAGCGCATATGAAACCGGAGATCCGGATGGTGCGTTCTATATCGGTCGTCTTTTTGAGATGGGCCTTGGTACGGATCAGGATATGCGCCGGGCCGCTGCGCTTTATGCCGTCGCATCCGAAAAGGGAAGCCTTAAGGCACAGAACAGGCTCGGCCTCATGTATCTCAATGGGACCTTTGTTCTGCAGGATTATGCCCGCGCGGCAGAATTGATTTGCCAGGCCGCCGAGGGTGGATACCCCAATGGGTTGTTCAATTGCGGGTTGCTTTATGCAGAGGGTAAGGGCGTCGATCAGGACCCGATCAAGGCCGCGGGCTATTGGCAGGAAGCGGCCGCAGACGGTCATGTTGCGGCAATCAACTATCTGGCGATGGCCTACCGCGATGGCGAGGGCGTGGCTGCCGATCCGGAAGAAGCGTTCCGGCAGTTTTCGATAACGGCCGCGGCGGGCAATCCGCTCGGCCTGCTGGAGGTCGCGCGCGCCTATGAAGCCGGCGCCGGCGTCGAGCCGGATATCGCTTTGGCCTATGCCTATGCCAATCTGGCCGCTGTTCGCGGCCTCGATGAAGCGCGGCTTCTGCGCGATAGGCTGGAAACGCGCATGGACCCGCAGTCTCTCGAAACAGCGCAGGCCTTTTCCCGCACCTGGAAGGCTGTTCCCATCGGTTCAGCGGGATAAGCACGATGCAGCGTTTTTTACTGGTGACAGGCGCGGTGTGCCTGTCACTACTCCCCAGAGTTGTTTTCTCGCAAGAGGGCAAACCTCCTCAGGTTGAATCCTTTGGTGATTGGGAGCTGATTTGCGCCACAGCGGGCGATCACACGTGCCAGATGGCGCAGAGCGCGGCTGCGGGCGAGGGGGATCCGGTTTTCCTGCTGAGCATTGCGCCGGCGAAAGACGGAGCGACCGACTATGCGGTGGCCAGCGCGCCGCTGGGCGTCTATCTGGCGAACGGCATCGAAATCCGCATCGACGGCGGGCATCCCTTCAAGGTTCTTTATGAAGTCTGCGACCGGGAGAGCTGCCATGCGGGTTTCCGGCTTTCAGGCGCTGTCCTCTCGGCCTTCCGCAAGGGGCTCGACGCCGGTTTCCGGGTCTGGACGGCAAAGGACCGGGCGGTCGATTTCGACATGTCTCTCCGAGGCTTTTCCGCGGCTTATGCCGAATATCGCGCGAAGGTGACCGGATGAGCCGGCTTGTTGTCCTTGTTTTCGGGGTCCTGGCCTTCATGGGGGCGCCATTGGCCCTGGCTGATGGGCTGGAGGATGGACGCCGGGCCTTTGCCGCGGGCGATCATTCCGCTGCGCGCGGATATTTTGCGGAAGCTTTCGAGGACGGCAATGCCGAAGCCGGTTTCCTTCTGGCACGCATGCTGGAAGGCGTACTGGGCGGCGCGGCGGATGAAAAGGCCGCGCTTGCGCTTTACCGAAAGACTGCCGAGGCGTCGTTTGCGCCCGCGCTCAATCGCATGGGGCTGGTCTACTGGCGCGGCGAAGCCGGTGTTGCGCGCGACCCGCAAGCGGCGGCTGTGTTCTTTGAACATGCGGCTGTGCAGGGCGACGCCAATGCGGCGTTCAATCTGGGCAAGCTCTATCTGGAGGGCGATGGCGTCGAAAAAGACCGCACCCGGGCGGCAACCCTGTTTCGCGTGGCTGCGGAGGACGATCACGTGCTTGCGCTCAACACGCTTGGCGGCATGGCGCGTGACCATGGTCAGCGCCAGCAGGAGCGGCGCTATTTCGAGCGCTCGGCGGCGCTTGGCAATGCGGTCGGTCTTTTCGAGATGGCAAGGATCACACTGCGCGACGCGACGCAGGAAACGCATGATAGCGTGCGCATCGATGCCCACGCCTATCTGAACCTTGCCGCCGCGCGCGGTCATCCCGGTGCGGGCGAGGCGTTGCAGGCGCTGACGGCGACGATGGATGCCGACGATATCGCGCGGGCGCAAGAAAAGGCCCGCAACTTCCGCGGCACGCGCGAAAGTCAGGGGGGCTGAGGCGATGCGGCAAAGGGGGACCCTTTTTCTTTCCGCCGTTCTGGCCGGCATCGCCGGTACAGACATTCCGGCATCCGCCCAGTCATTTCCCGGGACCGATGGCGCGGCGCGGGCCGTCGAGCGGGAAAACCGTGCCTTCGGCGAGTCCCAGGACGAACGGCGCATGCGGCAATCGGACCGCGCGCCGGCAAGCGGGCAACCGGAGACCACGCCGGCACAGGCATCGCCCGCGCCCGGAGGCCCCTGCTTCCAGATCAGAAGCATCATCCTGCAGGGTTTCGAAGCCTTCTCCGAAAAACCCGAAGGCTATGACAGGCTGGTGGGGACCTGCGCCACCGCCGCCGATATCGCCGGCAGCCTGAATACGATAAACGAATACTACCGCGCCGAGGGCTACATCACCACCAGAGCCTATGTGCCCGAGCAGGATGTCGCCGACGGGTCGCTGGAGATCACCATCGTGCCGGGCCGGCTGGAAGGTTATGTCTATGCCGATGGCCGTCAGGCCGACAACCGGATCCGAGCGGCCTTTCCGGGCAGTCGCGGCGATCTGCTGTCGCTGCGCGAACTCGAACAGGGTCTCGACAATATCAACGGCCCGCGTTCGGCAAGGGCGACGTTCGAACTGATCCCCGGCGAGGAGGCCGGCGGCTCCTTCGTTCAGGTCAAGCTCGAGGAGACCAAGCCCTGGTATTTCGAATTCGGCATCAACAATGACGGCTATGATTCCACCGGCGAAGCCGAAGCCGGCATCAGTTTCGGTTATGACAATCTTTTCGGCCTGAACGACCAGCTCAATATCGAAGCCAGTTCGACGCTTCTGGAAGACCGGTCGCAGAAATACGCGGATTCTTTTGCGGTGAGCTGGTCCGTGCCCTATCGCAACTGGCTGTTCTCGATCGACGGCGGCGCCAGCCCCTATTTCTTCGTGGTCCCCGGGATCAACGAATCCTATCCGCTGGAAGGCGAGTCTTACTATGTCTCGGCCGATGCCGAGCGGCTCCTGGCGCGCGGCCAGAGTTTTCGCCTTTACGGTTATGGCGGATTGAAGCTTACGCGCACGCGCACCTTTATCGACAGCTACGAAATCGAAACCCAGCGGCGGCATCTGACCATCGGCTCGCTCGGCCTGCGCGGCGATGTCCGCTATGTCGAGGACCGGATGGACTGGGAGCTAGGCATGGTTTTCGGCGTCGACGCGCTCGACGCCTATGTCTTCGACAAGAGCATTGTCGATCCGAATTTCGCGTTGATCGAGGGCGAATTCAATTACCGGCATGAATTCGGCGACAGCGGGGTTGCCTATATCGGCCAACTGGTCGGCCAGTACTCCAGCGACGTGCTGCCGGGCATCGAGCAGTTCTCGATCGGAAGCTGGTCGACGGTGCGCGGTTTCCACGACGACAGCATGTATGGCGATAGCGGCTTTTACCTGCGCAACACGCTGGAATGGAACGCCTATGAGAACGACAGCTTCTCCGTCGCGCTCAATGCCGGGCTCGATGCGGGCTATGTCGCGCCCTCGACCCTGCGCCAGTGGTCGCAAAACTATCTGGTTGGCGCCAGCCTGGGCGCCGACTTCGCCTTTGGCGATCATGTCACGGCAAGGCTTGCCGTAGGCCAGGCGCTCAGCCGGCCGGACACGAATCCCCCCAATGCCGAACCCGCCTTCGAGGCGGCAAGAACCGTGTTCTACGCGGACATGAACGTGAGATTCTGACCTGAAAGGCCGGTCTTCCGGCGCCGAGGAATGTTTGTGATGACCAAATTTCTTGCAAAAGCCCTCTCCTGGATATTGGCCGGCGTTCTTACGCTGCAGCCGGTTCTCCTTTATGCGCAGGACATTCAGGTCATCGGCCCTGACAACGGACCGCGGCCGCATCTCGACCGGGCCTATAACGGTACCCCTGTTTTGAATATCGGCACGCCGAACGGCGCCGGCGTCTCCCACGACACCTATACCCGCTTTTCGGCCGACGACCTGATCCTCAACAACTCGGCGACCAATGTCGACACGCTGCTTGGCGGCTGGATCGAAGGCAATCCGAACCTCAGGCCCGGTCGGGAAGCCGGACTTTGGATCGGCGAGGTCATTGGCGGATCGCGCACCGAACTGAACGGCATCCTGGAAGTCGGCGGCCGGAAAATGGATGTCATTCTCGCCAATGAATATGGCGTGACATGCGACGGCTGCGGCTTCATCAACACCGACCGGGCCACGCTGACCACCGGCAAGCCGATCTTTTCCGGCAATGGCGGGCTTGAAGGCTTCGATGTCCGCAAGGGCAGCGTGCTGATCGGAGCCGGTGGCCTCAATCCCGAAGACCGGCTTTCGCTCTCGGATACGGCGCGCGTCGACCTGATTGCCCGCGCCGCCGAAATCTACGGCAAGATGCGCGCCGACAGCCTGAATGTGATCGCCGGCGCCAACCGGGTCGATTACGACTGGTCATACGATCCCGAAACCGGCGAGATCCACGGCGTCACGGAGCAGGCGGGCGAGGGCACCGCTCCGGCGCTGGCAGTCGATGTGGCCGCACTCGGCGGCATGTATGCCAATGCGATCAGCATGGTCGCGACCGAAAACGGCGTCGGCGTGCGTTTGAACGGCAAGCTCGCATCGGCCGGCAATATCGGGCTGCGGTCCGACGGCCGGCTGACGCTGGGCGCGCCGCAAGGCGGGCATGTCCCGGAAATCAAGGCGAAGAAGAAGATCCAGATCCGCAATCGCGGGCCTGTTCTTCTGGAAGGCGCGATTACATCCGAGGACGGCAATCTGATCGATATCAGAACCTCCGAAGGGGCGCTGACCTTCAACGGCGAGGCGTCGGGCGGCGCGGTGGTTCTGGAAAGCGCCGGCCTTGCCAGCATCGCCGCGGCCATCGATGCGCGTAACAGCCTGGAGATTCGCTCTCTCAATGACGGCGTTTCGGTGGCCGAAAAGGCCGTGTTGTCGGGTTCGAACGTTTCCGTGTCGGCCGCCCAGTCCGCGGAGATCAATGGCCGGATCAGCGCGACGGGCGATTTGCGGATTGCCGCGCGTGGCGCAAGCACGGGTGTCCGGTCGGAACTCGTCGCCGAAAACATCTCCATAGGCGTTGCCGAAAGTCTCGTCCTCAATGGCAAGGCGCAGGCCGCTGACACGCTCAATCTTGCCGCCGGGCAGAAGATGTCCATGGGACCGCAATCGCTGCTGTCGGCGCGGTCACTGGCGATCGCCAGCGATACGCTTGCGCTTCAAGGCGAGCTGAAAGCCGTCCAGGATATCGGCATCGATGCCCGTCTGCTCGAGGCGACGGAGACGAGCCGGTTCGAAGCCGCAGCGCTGAATGTGACGGCGCGGGAGTATGGCCTGATAAACGGCCTGGCCGATATCGGCGGTCCGGTGACCATTGTCGCCGGCCAGTTCACCTTTGGCGACGACGCGGAGATCTTTGCCCAAAGTCTCGATGTCGACAGCGTCGGCGCCGCCAAGCTTGGCGGCCGGTTCGGCATAAATGGTCCGATGACGGTCGATGCCGCAACCATCGCGGGGACCGACGCGCTGCGGCTTTCCGCCGGGTCGTTGGCGCTTGCCGCCAATGACATCGCGCTTGCAGGCGACCTGTCAGCCGACGGGCTGATGGCGATCGCCGTGGCAAGCGGCTATCTCGAAACGACGGGGTCGCTAACCGCCGGCACGCTCGATATTGCCGCCGCCGGCGACATGCGCCACAGCGGTCAGATCGACGCCGGCACGGTTACGGTCACAGCGCGCGAATATGCCGGCGCAGCGGGCTCGGAAGTCTTCGGCAACGACATCACCCTCCAGGGAGGCCGCATCGCCAATCAGGGTGTCGTCAAGGCTGAAGAAACGCTTGCCCTATCCGCCCTGTATGGGGCGCTGGTAAATGACGGCAGCCTGATCGGCGGCGATGTCTCGCTCGCCGCGGCAACCGATCTCGTCAACCGCGCGGAGATCGCCGCGGCAGGTGAAGGCGTGCTGACGGCGAGGCGGGCGTTCTTCACGGCGAACGGCTCGACCCTTTCCGGCGGCGACCTCTCCATCGATGCGGTGACGGTCGACACGCGCGGCGCGATCTCCGGTTCCGGCGCGGTCACGGTGACCGCAGGCGCGGGCGGCCTTGCCAATAGCGGCGCGTTGATCGCGGATGCGCTCTCGCTCTCCTCGACGGGCGCAATCGGTAATTCCGGTTCGATCACCGGCCGCGACACGGCGACCCTGACGGCGGGATCGGATATGGACAACCTGAGCGGAGGGGCGGTCTACGGCGCGCAAATCGATCTTTCCGCCGAAAAGTTCGTCAATGCCGGTGTCGTTTCGGCCGATGACCTGCTGGCCGTTTCGGCGGGACCTGCCGGGCTGGTCAATGACATGACCCTGAAGGGCGGGCGGGTCGAGATCGACGTTTCCGGGGGTATGGATAATAACGGCGTCGTCATGGCGCTGGACGAACTGGCGCTTGATGCCGCCGGAAATTTCGCCAATCGCGGCGTGTTGATTTCCGATGCCGACATCTCCGCGACGATCGGCGGCGGTTTCGTCAACAGTGGCAAGGTCGACGCCTTGCAGACGGTTGACATGCAGGTCGGCGGGCAATTCTCGACGGGGGCTGGCTCTCAGTTTTTTGCCGACGAGATTGATGTCGCGTCCGCCAATATAGCCAATGCCGGCGTCCTCAAGGCTTCTTCCGGCCTGACCGCGACAGCGCTTTCCGGCGCGCTGGAAAATGACGGCAGCCTGGTCGGCGGCGATGTCGCGCTGACAGCCGCGACCGACGTCATCAACCGCGCCGAAATCGCCGCGTCTGCAACGGGTACGCTCAAAGCCGGACAAAGCCTGATCAATGCGACCGGCGCACTGATTTCCGGTACGAATTTCGACATCTCTGGCGTCTTGGTTGAAAACCGGGGCGCGCTGGCAGCCTCCGGCAATGTCGGCATCACCGCCGGCGCCGGCGGTTTCGTCAACCACGCCACGCTGATCGGCGACAGGGTCGACATCACGTCCGCCGCCGGCATCGACAATCGTGGCACGCTGACCGGCCATTCCTACGCCGGGCTTGCCGCCGCCACCGATTTCGACAACCGCGCCGGCGCGGCGATCTATGGAAACGAGATCGCGATCGGCGGCCGGAAGACCGTCAATAATGGTATCATTGCTGCCGGTGACAGGCTGACCGCGTCTGCCAGAGACGGCGGGCTGGTCAATTACGCGACGCTGAAGGGGCAAAATCTTCGGCTGGAATCGACGAGCGATATCGGCAATGCGGGCACCGTTTCGGCTGGCCGGCAACTTGTGGCGGATGCTGCCGGCACGATCACCAATGTCGCGGCGCTGATTTCGGGCGGCGATCTGGCGCTTTACGCCGACAATATCCTCAACAACAGCGGCGTCATCTGGGCCAATGGCGATGTCACGCTCGCCGGTGACGAAGGGCTGGGCTTCGCCAGTCTCGTCAGCAACCAGACGGGCCGTATCGAGGCGTTCCAGGGCGATCTGACAATCCGGGCCGATGCGGTGGTCAACCAGGGCCTTGCGCCCACCATCGCTGCAAGTCAGATCATCCGCTGGCTGGAACAGGGCGAGGCCGAGCCCACCAATCCGGTGGAGCAGATCAACAAGCTGATCGACGAGGCCTATCTCGATGGCAATGGCAACATCCTGCCCGCCTATGCCGGCGCCTATGCGGCCTTGTGGGAGGATGTGATCAATGGCGGCGGCACGCTGTCGGCTGCTGCCAGAACCATCGTCAAACCCTCGGTGACGACGCCAAGCGGAACGGCGCTGCAATCCGGTTTCGCCACCCTTTGGGAAAACATGTATTCGCGGGCCAATGCCGATGGCACGCCCGACCCGGCCGCGCTCGTCAAATCCATGGTCGATCCGGCGATCTTTGCCGCCGACGGCACGGTTCTGCCCGAACATGCCCGCGCCTATGCCGATCTCTGGCTCACGCTCGCCTCCGGCGGCACCAGCGTGAGCGACAGCGTCAAGGCCATTCTCAACCCGGAAAACGCGCTCACTGTCGAAAGCCAGACGACGGATCCGGCGACAGGCGAACTGGTCACCGTCTATTCCAACGCCCTGCTTGCGGATACGACCGACGTCTGGACGGCGATGAACGCCGGCGACGGCGCCAGCTACGACATTCTGAAAATCCTCTATCAGGACCGGTTCAACGATGACGGCACGCTCGCCGAATTCGTCGCCGGCGGCTCAATCGATATCCAGGCGAAAGACGTCTCCAACGTCTATGCCAACATGTCGGCGGGACAGAATATCGCGATTTCCGCCGACCAGGTCACCAACAAGGCGCTGGGCGCCACCCAGCTTCTCGTCGAGGTGCACAAGAAGCCCGACTGCTTCACCTGCCACGAAGGCGAGGTCGATTATTACGACACTTTCGGCGGCCGCATCGAGGCGGTCGGCAATGTCGCGATCAACGGCAATCTCGACAATATCACGCTGACCACGTCGGAACTGTCGCTTCAGGACGTCATCGACGAGATGAACGCCTATCTTGCCGAGCAGCGCGCCGCCGGCGACCCGCTGATGAATGGCATTCCGGATGTTTCGGAAAAAAACCTCGAACTCCACGACAAGCGCAACGACGATTACACCGCTCCGGTTGAAGGGAATGGCGACGACATCCGCAAGGTGGAAGGCCGCGACACCGGCTCCGAAACCACGGTCGACACCGGTGCAGGCACGCCGGACGTGGATCCGCTCGACCCCGACAACTATCAGTCGGGCGCCGATCGTGACGGCGTCGATACCGGCACGGGCACGCCGGTTGTCATCCCAGTCGATCCGGGCAAATACGCCTCCAGCGCCAACACCGTCGATCGCGGCGGGCCGTCGGGTTCCGGCGGCGGGACGGGGACGCTTGCGCCATCCATTCCTGGCCTGACGCCGACCAAATCGGTCAATGAACTGCTCGCCCAGGGCATCAACACGCTGGCCGAAACCAATCCGGAATTCACCGAATTCTCCAACTACATCACATCCAACTACATGATGGATGTCGATCGGCTGCAATACCGCGATGAGCTGATCAACCATAACAGGGAGCCCAGCGCGGAAGCCGCGCGCGCCAATGGCGGACCCTATGGCAATCCCGACCTCGATTATCTCGACCGTCCCGTCTCCATTCCCGCGCCGGACGGCTCCGGCATGCGCACGGTCTATCCCGGCGCGTGGCAGAACTCGCTTTCCGGGGAGGGCGCGCTGATCGCCGGTGAAAACGTCACCGTTTCGGGCGGCACGATCAACACCGAAGGCCGCATTGCCGCGCGCGACAGCGTGGCGCTGACGGCCCGGACCATCAACGCCACCGGAGGCGCGATCACGGCCGAGACCGGCGAAGCCGCGCTGACGGCGCTTGGCGATATCACGCTCGACGGCACGAAGATCGACGCCAACACGCTCTCCGTGGTCGCCGGACGCGATTTCACCGGCACGGCGGTCGATATCGATGTCGCCGATGCGGCCAGCATCTTCGCCGGCGGCAATGTGAAGATCGGCGCCAGGGAAACCGAATACCACTTCGACCGCGGCGGCGCCGGCACGCTCGATGCCGTCCAGCAGGAAACCTCGGTTCTGACGGCGGGCGGGGATCTTTCGATCATCACCTCCGGCGATCTCGAACTGGCCGGTCTTGAAGGCGTTGTCGGCGGCGATACCAGCCTGTCGGCCGGCGGCGACCTGCTGTTGACCAGCGTTGCCGAAACCGCGGAAATCCATTCGGGCTCCGGCAAGAACGGCAGGGACATCACCTCCTACCGCTCGCATGTCACAAGCCTTGAGACCGGCGGCGATTTCACCGCCAATGCCGGCGGCTCGGCGCTTCTGGAAGGCACGCAGATCGATGCCGGCGGCAATGCGCAGCTGGCGGCCGGCGGCGATGTGGTTCTGGCCGCCGCCCAGGACATCTACACCTATGAGGAGCGCAAGTCGAAGAAGGGCTTCTTCTCCTCCAAAAGCTCGTCCTACACAAAGGAACAGGTCACCAACGAGGGCGCGTCGATTGCCGCCGGCGGCAATCTCGACATCATCGCCGAAAAGGGCAATCTGACGGCGGCGGGCGCGTCGCTGCAAACGGCTGACGGCGATATCAGCCTCACGGCGAAA
>NZ_DEPM01000041.1:0-24003 GCF_002358775.1 Martelella sp. UBA3392 | reverse complement strand
GCCTTCGGCATCGATCCCGCGGCAACCGTCCTCGATCAGGCGAACCTTGACGCCCGGCAGCATGGCAACCGCATCGAGCGCCGAGAACCTGACGCAGTAATCCGTCGCCAGGCCCAGAATATCGAGCGTTCCAACCGATTTGTGGCGCAGATAGGCAGCGAGCCCGGTCACGGCGTTGCGATCATTGTCGCGGAAGGCCGAATAGGAATCGACGTCGGGATTCTCGCCCTTGCGCTGGACATGATCGATCGCAGCGACATTCAGTTCGGGGTGGAAATCGGCGTCGGGCGTATTCTGGACGCAGTGATCGGGCCACATCACCTGCGGCTTTCCGGAAAGCTCGCCCATCTCGAAGGGCTGCTTGCCGGGGTGGGACGAGGCGAACGATCCGTGGCCGGGCGGATGCCAGTCCTGCGAGGCGACGATCAGGCCGTAGCCGCCGTTTTCGATCAGCCGGTTGGCGACCGGCACCACGGCATCGCCATCGGCGACGGCAAGATTGCCGCCCGGGCAGAAGCCATTCTGGATATCGACCAGCAGCAGCGCTTTCATCACTCACCTCATCCAAAGCGCGTCCAGGAAAAGTGGACGCCGGTTTTCGTCCGGGCGCGCGGACAGACCAAAGCGCGTCCAGTAAACGCGGTTTTCCGTCCGGCCGCGCGGACCAAAAGAACTCTACCGCCAGCCTGCCACGGAATGGCGGTCAATGGAAAGATGGCAGATAATGCTTGATTGGCTGCGGCCGGCTGAACAGAAAGCCCTGCAGGCTCTCGCAGCCATGTCTGCGGAGCCATTCCTCCTGTTCGGGCGTTTCCACGCCTTCCGCCACGATCACGAGGCCGAGATGGTGCGCCGTGGTGATGATCAGCTCGACCAGCGATGTGTCGTTGCTGTCATGCGGTACGCCGGAGATGAAGGACTGGTCGATCTTCAACTCGTCGAGCGGCAGTTGCTTGAGGTAAAGCAGGGCGGAGTAGCCGGTCCCGAAATCGTCGATCGACAGGCGAATCTTCAGGTCGCGGATCGCCATCAACTGGGACAGGGTGATCTCGAAATTGGCGATCATCAGGCTTTCGGTCATCTCCAGCGTGAGATGGTTGGGGGCGAAGTCGTAGCGTTCCAGCAGCGCGGTCAACTGATCGACGAAATCCTCCTGCAGGAACTGCTGCACCGAGACGTTGACCGAAAGATGCAGGTCTGGATATTCGCTCAACATCTTGCAGGCTTCCTCCAGAACCCAGGCGCCGATCGGCACGATAAGGCCGGTGCTCTCGGCGACATCGATGAAATCGCCCGGACTGATGACGCCGCGCTCGGGGTGGTCGAGCCGCAACAGCGCCTCGAAGTGACGACCCGAGGCATTGCGGTTGATGATCGGCTGCAGATAGATGCTGAAGCCGTTGGTCTGCAACGCCCGCTCCAGCGCGGTTTCCAGGTCGAAACGCGATACCAGCTGGTCGACCATGTCGTCATGGAACCAGCTTACGCTGCCGCGCCCCTTCGCCTTGGCGTTGTGCATGGCAAGATCCGCGCGGCGCAGCTCGTCGTTGGCGCTTTCGGCCTCCGGGCCCACAAGCACGGCGCCGACGCAGGTGCTGGGCGTAATGTGGTGGCTGTTGACGAAGGCCTTCTGGGAAAGTTTCTCGTGCAGCCTGTCGATCCGTTCCTGCGCCGTCTGCAGCGCGGTCATCCGGTCGTCGCCCAGTTCCGTCAGCAGCACCAGAAACTCGTCGCTAGAAAGCCGCGCGGCGAAGCTGCCGGCCTCGATCGTGTTGCTCAGCCGCCGCCCGGTCGCCCTGAGCAGCGCATCGCCGATATTGTGGCCGAAGATCGAGTTCACCGCGGCGAAATTGTCGAGGTCGAAGATCGCGAGCGCCATATGCTGCTTGGACTGTCTGTGGGTCGCGAGCAGGTCCAGCAAGACTTCCTGCGCCCTGGCGCGATTGGCAAGCTTGGTCAACGGGTCATAGAAGGCGAGCGCCTCGATCCGCTCCTCATTGCGCCGCCGGTCCGTGATATCGCGCCAGATGCTGACGGTGCCGAAAGGCTTGCCGCTGGGGTCGATCACGGGCGCGCGGAACATTTCAAGCGTATGTTTCTTGCCCGTCGGGCTTGTGACCTCGCCCTGGACGACCTGATTGTCGCGCTCATCGATCGCGCCGAAGACCTGCTGCCGCAACAGGCTGTCCTCGCTCTGCCCGAATAGTTCCCGGTCGCTCTTGCCGACGATCATTTCCACCGGCATGCCGAGAAATTCGGCCGCCGCCTGGTTGCAGGCCACGATCTGGCGGTCGGGACGCCTGAAATAGATCTGGTCGGGTATCGCGTCCATCATCACGCGCAAAAGCAGGTGCTGTCGGCCAAGCTCCCGCACCAGCCGTCGCCGCCGGAATGTGATGAAGATCAGCAGCAGAACTGTCGCCACCAGTATGCCGAGAACAAAGATGAAGGCGAGGTTCAGCCGGTTGAAGTCGATGACGGCGTAGGTCCGGCCGGCGTCACGGCTTTCAAGCACTACGGACATCAGCACCGTTTCGCCTTGCTCGGTAATCGGCCAGCTGAACATGCTGATTTCGCGCAGTTCGCCATCCTTCAGGCGCTGGCTGAACTCGAAATAATTTCTCTGCAACTGCACGGCCTGGTCGAGGTCTTCGGTAACCTTCGACTGTTGCATCTGGTTCAGGTCGGAAACGGAAAGCGCCTGGAACTCTTCCCGCGACCAGCCGTAAAGCGCCTGCGCCGCCCGGTTGGAGGCGAGAAACGAGCCGGTCGAAGGGTCGACGACGAACATTGCCATCGGGCTCTCATCGATGGCGGGCGGGAACGCGAAGGGGCGGGGTCTGGCATGGAGAGGGGAGGCAAATAACACAATAGCGAGCAATGCCAGCTGAGCGAAGCCGCGAACGCACGTCCGTTGTCTGCATGCGGAATATATGACAGCCTCCTTCGCAACGAACCGATATATTGAAATTGGTTTGGTGAGAACAACCTGAACGGAACCGCAGTATGAGGCGAAACTAATTTAAAATTGATAAATGGCGGGACTGCGGAATATGCGTTTGAATACGGTCCAGTGCTTCCATGCGGAATGGTCCAGGCCGCAGAACTGAAGCCCGAACGTCCGATGGAGAGGACCGAATGTCCCTGATTGAGGGTATGCGCTGCCGTGAAAACGGAGCTGTTCTAGTCGAACAGGCTCGAAACCGATGATTCGTGGCTGGTGCGGTTGATCGCCTCGCCGATCAGGGCCGCGGTCGAAATCACGCGGACCTTGGAGGAGGCGACCATGTCGCCGCGCGGCTGGATCGAATCGGTGATCACCAGTTCCTCAAGGCTCGAGGCGGTGATCCGGTCGACGGCGGTGCCGGACAGCACGCCGTGGGTAATATAGGCGGTAACGGAGAGGGCGCCATTGGCAAGCAGCGCGCTTGCGGCATTGACCAGCGTGCCGCCCGAATCGATGATGTCGTCGATCAGGATGCACTCCTTGCCCTCGACCTCGCCGATGATGTTCATCACCTCCGATTCGCCGGGCCGCTCGCGACGCTTGTCGACGATGGCGAGCAGACAGTCGAGCCGCTTGGCAAGCGCGCGGGCGCGCACCACGCCGCCGACATCCGGCGAGACGACCATGACATTGTCGAGATTGCGCCGCGCCTTGATATCGCGCGCGAGGATCGGCAGCGCGTAGAGGTTGTCGGTCGGAATATCGAAAAAGCCCTGGATCTGTCCGGCGTGGAGATCAAGGGTCAGCACCCGGTTGGCGCCGGCCTGGGTGATCAGATTGGCGACCAGCTTGGCCGAGATCGGGGTGCGCGGGCCGGGCTTGCGGTCCTGGCGGGCATAGCCGAAATAGGGGAGCACGGCGGTGATGCGGCGCGCCGAGGAACGGCGGAACGCATCGATCATGATCAGGAGTTCCATCAGGTGGTCATTCGTGGGAAACGAGGTCGACTGGACGACGAAGACGTCCTCGCCGCGCACATTTTCCTGAATTTCAACGAAGATTTCCTGATCGGCGAAGCGTCTGACGCTGGCTTTGCCAAGGGGCACATTGAGATAATTGCAAATCGCTTCGGCAAGTTGTCGGTTGGAATTGCCCGCGAAAACTTTCATATCATCTCGCCCGTTCAATCTGACTGTCGCTTTTTAACGCGGATCAACGCGAAAGCAAGGCCGCAGTCAAGCTGTCCCTGGGCTTTTCCGAATTTTTTATGACAGGAACATGCGCGGGCGGGTCAACCCTGCGTATCGAGCCATGCCAGAAGCGAGCCGATCGACTTCTGGCCGATCGCCGCCATCATGTCGGCACTGACGCCGGCCCAGGGGTCGGAGCCGGTAAAGCCGCCGGTCTCGGCCGCCTGCCGGTCCTGGATGCGGTGCAGACGCACGCCGTTCGCGCCGATCACGTCCCAGACATAGATCACCGAGACCACGCCCTCCTGGTCAACGGCGGAGAAATAGCCCTTGAGGCTGAGATCGGCCTTGTCGTCGTCCATGGCGACAATCGAAAGGCCTGCCGCCCGCGCGCTTTCGCCGAGCCGGGCGGAGAGCGGCTGCAGCTTGTCGGACGGCGCGCCGATGATCGGCAGGAAGCGGAGCGTGTCGGCAGCGGCGATCGAAGCGCTCGGCGCGGCTGCTGTGGCGGCGGGCGCGCTTGCCGCCGGAGGTTGGGCAGCCGGGGCGGGCTGGGCTGCCGCAGTCGCGGTCGTCTGCGGCGCGGGCGCGGCCACGGTCTGTTGCGGCGGCGGGGTATAGGCAGGTTCGGCCGGGGCGAGGTTTGCCGCCTGCGCGCCGAAAGTGCTTGGCGGGCGCCCCACGCCCGGCGTCGCGTCATAGCGCGGTGCGCTGGAAGCGGTGGCCGGATAGCTCGGTTGCGGCGAAGCGCTGTAGGTCTGCTGCGGAGCGCCCGATGGCGGCGCGAGGCTCTGGCGGGCGACATTCTCTGCCGGCGCGGCGGCAACAGCGGGCGGATTATACTGGGCGGGCGCGCTGCCGACGGTCTCGGGCGGCGTCGCATCCACCGTCAGAACGTCGGCCGTCGAGCAGGCCGCAAGCAGGCCGGTGATGAGTAGAAGGCTCGCCGCACGCGCCATATGCCTTGCCCTTCCCGGAAAACGCCGGAGGCGTCCGGAAAACCGGCCCGGACGCCAGAAAAATCAGAAGATTGCGCATTTCCGGGTCACGGATGAAGCGGAAATACGGCCGCAATTTTCCGAAGCGAAGGGGGCAATGTCAAACGCGGGCGGCGATCATCCTTTATTTTGTGTAAAGGTCCAGGCCGAGGCGCGACAGCGGCCGGGGCTCGTCCTCGCCGGTCAGGTAGGTGCGCCCCAGCGTCATCGCCGTGCCGCTGTCGGAATCCATGATGATCACATGCACGAACAGCGACATCGACGGCAGGATCGGGTGCGGGTTGCCGGTGTGGAACATCTGATGCTCCATCCAGGACGGCGCAAACCGCGCGCCGAGCGAATAGCCGCAGGCATTCAGGCGGTGGCGCGACAGGCCGCGCGCATCCATGATCTCGGCATGCTTGTCGAAGATATCGCCGAAGGTATGGCCGGGTCTCAGGATTTCCTCGATCGCCGACAAGGTCGCCGTCGCGGCGCGGAACAGCGACTGGTGGCGCTCCGTCGGTTCGCCGATGACCACGGTGCGCATGGCGGCCACATGGTAATGCGACCAGACGCCGGCCCATTCGAGCGTCAACTGGTCGTTGGCGTCAAGCTTGCGGCGGCCCGATTTGGCGCGGCACAGAAGTGCGCTTTCGCCGGAGCCGACAATGAAGTTGTTGGCGGGGTAATCACCGCCGCCGGACAGCACCGTGCCCTGCATGGCGGCAAGAATCTCGGCCTCGTCCACGCCCGGCCGGATCAGCGGCAGGGCGGCGTCGAAGGCATCGTCGCAGAGCGTGGCGGCCTTTTCGATGCAGGCGATCTCCGCTTCCGACTTGATGAGCCGGAGATTGCTGACGAGGTAGGATGCGTCCTGAAGCTGACCGAAGGAGCTGAGCTGGCCATCCAGAAAATGGGCCGAACGGCCAGTCATACCGTGGGTGTCGTATTCGACACCGATCCGGCAGCCGAGCAGGTCCATGTCGGAAAGCATCTCCTTCAGGTCGCGGCTCGGATCGGTCTGGCCGCGATCGACCCAGATGCGGATCTCTGAAATATTGGAGGTCTGGCGGGCCTGGCGCACATCGGCCGAGCGCGTCAGCAGCGCCGTGCGCCCATCCGCGGTGACCACGAGGCACTGGAAAAACACGAAGCCGAACGTGTCGTAGCCGGTCAGCCAATACATGCTTTCCTGCGCGAACAGCAGCACGGCATCCAGTTTCTTCTCGGCCATCGCGGCTTTCAGCCGCGATAATCGCTCGGCATATTCTTCAGGTTCAAAAGCAAGCGCCATGTCAGTCTCCCCAAGCGTGCAGGCACGCATTGATATGTGAAATGCTCAAAGAATGGAAATGGCCGAGATCTGGCGGCCATAATCCTTTTCACCCCGATGGGTGCCGCGACGATAGGAATAAAAACCTTCCTCGTCCTGATAGGTGCAATGACGGATGATGTCGTGCTCGATATCCGCCCGGTCAAGCCTGAGGCCGATAAAGCCGGGCAGGTCGAAAAATGCGTGGCCATCGGATGGCGAGGGCCGGAACAGGGCCCTGAAGGCCGGATCGGCGGCGGTGAAACGCTCCACGAATTCCGGCCCTACCTCGTAATTCTCGGGCCCGATCGTGGGCCCGAGTGCTGCGATGATCGAGCGACGGCGCGCGCCGAGCGCCACCATTTTCTCGATCGTCGCCTCGATGATACCGCTGAACGCCCCGCGCCAGCCGGCATGGGCGGCGGCGATGATTTCGTTTTCGGGATCGGCGAACAGCAGCGGCCCGCAATCGGCGGTCAACACGCCGAGCACGAGGCCCGGCGTCGCGCTCGCCATGCCGTCTGCCTGCGGGCGTTCGCCTTCATGCGGGCCGGAAACCGCGATCGCATCGGCGGAATGGCACTGGTAGAGCGTCATCAACCGGTCGGCATCCGCGTCGAACCATCCCGCGACCCGGGCGCGGTTTTCGGCAACCGCCTCAGGGCGGTCATCGGAGCCGATGCCGCAATTGAGGCTGTCGTAGAGCCCCGTGGAGACGCCGCCTCGGCGGGTGAAGAAGCCGTAGCGGATATCCGTGCCGGCAAGCCGTTCCTCGAAGAGCGGGCTTTGCAGCGGCGAGAGCGCATCGCGAATGGCGGTGTCCAGCATGGCGTGTTTCCGGTGTTTCGTTGTTAAATGTTGAGGCGGTCGAAGCGGGTTTGTCAATCCGCGCCATCGAAGGGGGCGAGCTGGACCGGCCCGGACGAGACCGCCAGAACCTTGAACAGATCGCCCATCTCCTCTGGGCCATCGCCGGCAAGTCTGCGGACGGCTGCGACGATTTTGCCCTGGGTTTCCTGGTCCTTGCCGCGGCCGAGCGCGGAGGCGCGGGGACCGAGCCCGAGGGCTGCCAGAAAATCGCCCTGCGTCATTGGCGGATGGACATGCGCGCCTTCCGCGCGGGCGGATGCGGCAAGGGCCGCGAAGTCCACATGGCTGGTCAGATCCGCCTCGCCGGGATGGGTGAGCGGCGGATCGAAGCGATGATCGCGCAGCGCTTGAAGCGTGTCCCCGAAACCGCTTTCGAGATGGCCGTAATCGATGATCAGCGCGCTGCCGCCATGGCGGATCAGCCGGGCCGCGATCTCCGCCATCAGCGCCTCGCGGGCGGGCGCATATTCGAAGATCGCGCCTTCCTTCGCGCCTTGCCAGCCCTCCGGAAGACTTGCCGGTTCAAGCCGGGCCGGGGACAGGGAGAAGGTAAGCGCGCCATCCTCGTCGAGCGCCACGGCGCGTTCGAAGAAATGCGCGCCGGATTTGACAAATTGCCGGGTTGGCAGCGCGTCGAACAGCTCGTTGGCGACGAACAGGGTGAAGCCTTCGGGCGCGTCGGCCAGTTGCTCGAACCATGAAAGCCGGCCGGCATGGGTGATCAGCGTCTGCTTCTGTCGGGCGCGCAGCGCCGGGCTGGTTTCCATCAGCGTCACCGCAAGGCCGCTATACATGGCCGGTGCGAGGGCGGCGATGGTCTTGAGAATGTCGGCCATCATCGTGCCGCGTCCGGGCCCGCCCTCGATCAGCCTCGTTTCTACTGGGCTGCCATGGGCCTGCCAGGCGGAAATCAGGAAAATGCCGACCAGTTCTCCGAAAAGCTGGGATATTTCCGGGGCGGTAGTGAAATCGCCCTTGGCGCCAAGCGGATCGCGGGTCCGGTAATAGCCATGCTCGGGATCGGCAAGGCAGAGCGAGAAATAGGTCGAAACCGGAATCGGCCCGTCGGCCTCAATCATCGCACGGATTTTCGGCAGCAGCGGCGTCGTCACGGCGCCGCATTCCGTTTCGCCATGCGGCCGGAATACCAGATGCCCCAAAGCCCGATCGCCAGCATCGGCAGCGACAGCACCATGCCCATGGTCAGCCAGCCGCCGAAGAGATAGCCCAATTGCGGGTCGGGCTCGCGGAAGAACTCCACGAAGATGCGCGACAGCGCGTAAAGGCAGATGAAGAGGCTGCCGGTGAGGCCCGGCCGTTTCAGCGCGCCGAAGAACTGGGTGATAACGAACAGCACGATAAGGGTGACGAGCCCTTCAAGTCCCGCCTCGTAAAGCTGGCTCGGATGACGCGGCATATCGCCCGCGCCCGGAAACACCATCGCCCACGGCACGTCGGAGGGTCGGCCCCACAATTCGGCATTGATGAAATTGGCGATTCGGCCGAAGAACAGCCCGATCGGCGCGACTGTTGCGATCAGGTCCAGCAGCGACCAGACGCGAATGCCGTGCCGCCTCGAGAAGATGATCATCACCACGATCATGCCGATCAGTCCGCCGTGAAACGACATGCCGCCGTCCCAGATCTTGAATACCGTCAGCGGGTTGGCGAGGAAAGCGCCCGGCGCGTAAAACAGCATGTAGCCGAGCCGCCCGCCGACCACGATGCCGATCACCGACCAGGTGACGAAATCATCCAGCCGCGCAACCGCCATTGGCGGCTGGTTTGCCGGCCACAGCCGCTCCTTCTTCAGCAGCCAGCGGGCATAGAGCCAGCCGAGCAGGATGCCGGCCACATAGGCAAGTCCGTACCAGTGGATCTGCAGCGGGCCGAGCCTGAGCGCGATCGGGTCTATGGCGGGAAAGGGGATGGCAGCGAGCTTGATATGATCTGGCAGCAAGGCGCGGTTTCCTTTATGATCGGGCGGGAAGATGGCGGCATAATGCGGCCCGGTCAAGCCGGCTGAATTGCCGCATGATGCGCGGATCGCCGGAGATAATCGGGCTGCGGCCTTGCGGCCTTGGCGAACCGGCATTACTTCAGGGCAAAGAGCAGCCGGCACAGCGCCCGGCCGACCAAGGAGACAGCGACATGAGTTCCGGCACCACCCGCATTCTCGACGATCTGGCAAAGCTGATGACCGATGCGGCAGGCTCTGTGCAGAGCGCCGGAAAGGACCTCGAAACCGGGGTCAAGGCCCAGGTCGAGCGCTGGCTGAACAGCATGGACATCGTCAAGCGCGAGGAATTCGACGCCGTGCGCGACATGGCGATCAAGGCCCGCGACGAAAACGACGCGCTGCGCGCCCGCATCGACGCGCTCGAGGCGAAGCTCAGTGGAAAGGCGGGCGAGTAGCTCGCACCGGTTTTGCGGGAAACCGCACGCCTATCCCGTGTCATCCTCGGGCTTGACCCGAGGATCCAGGCGGCCACAGGCAGACGTCAGTCCTTTCAGGTCGAATGGCATGCGCAGTATGGATGTTCGGGTCAAGCCCGAACATGACGCCCATGGGGGTGGCTGGCGAAGCCATGAGCGGTGAAGGCGAACCTTGCCGGTCGTCGGCGAATGATCTGCCCCCACCCTCCGAAAATCCGAATTTTGAAAGCGGGCGCAGGCGGCCCGGTTTCTTCGTTTCCGCGCGCCAAAACCGACCTCCAAACGGGCCCAAAGACGGATTTCACCAAAAAAAATCAGGCCTGTGGACATGGTGAAAAAATGCAGGTCGCAGAGTCGGTTAGGTGCTGGCTCTGAATCATTTTCGGAGCCCCAAAATGACTCGGATCGCGAAAGCCCGTCGCTGGGGGCTGGTGTAGATGAAATCGCATTATACACTGATTTTAATAGTTGATTCGAAATTGAGGCAGGAGGCCCCGCTGTCGATCCGCACTGACGGAGGACCGGCGCCCCGCGCTGAGAAGGTGGTTTATGAGCCTGGGTTTGCTGGAAATCGAACGACTGAACAATCCGGTCGACATGATCGAGTTCGTGGCCGCCACGAATGAGTGGACGTTCGAGCGTTCCGGCGAGGACGAAATCGCCATGACGGTCGGCGGCCGCTGGGCGGATTATCACGTCTCGTTCTCGTGGATGAGCCATTACGAGGCGCTGCATCTGGCCTGCGCCTTCGATCTGCGTGTTCCCGAGCACCGCGTCAACGAGGTCGTGAAACTGCTGTCGCGGGTGAATTCCCAGGTGCTGATGGGGCATTTCGATTTCTGGGCGCATGAGAATGTCGTGGTCTACCGCCAGTCGCTGCTTCTGGCCGGCGGCGCCGAGCCCACCAACCAGCAGGTCGAGGGCACGCTTTCCAGCGGGCTCGATGCCTGCGAGAATTATTTCCAGGCCTTCCAGTTCGTCGTCTGGTCCGGCATGTCCGCCGACGACGCCATGAAGGCGGTGCTGTTCGAGACGGTCGGAGAGGCCTGACATGACGGAACTGGCAGACATCGATGGCGTGGTGCTGGTCGGGGCCGGCAATATGGGCGGCGCGATGCTGTCCGGCTGGGTCGCCGGCGGGCTGAGGCGCGAGGCGATCACCGTCATCGATCCCAACCCCTCCAACAACATCAAAAGCCTGCTCGACAGAAGCGGCATCCGCCACGCGGTCGCCGCTTCCGACGCGATCAAGGCGAAAATCCTCGTGCTCGCGGTCAAGCCGCAGGTGATGTATGCGGTGCTCGACACGGTCAAGCCGATGATCGATGGCGACACGCTGGTGATCTCGGTCGCCGCCGGCAAGACGCTCGGCTATTTCGAGGAACGCCTCGGCGCGCTGCCGATCGTCCGCACCATTCCCAACACCCCGGCGATGATCGGCCGCGGCATGATCGGCGCGTTCGGCAATGATCAGGTCACCGAGGCGGGTCGCGCGGTTGCCGACACGCTGCTTGCCGCGGTGGGCAAGGTCGAGTGGGTGGAGAAGGAAGCCGATATCGACGCCGTCACCGCGGTGTCCGGTAGTGGTCCGGCCTATGTCTTCTATCTGGTGGAATGCATGGCCGAGGCCGGGCGCAAGCTTGGCCTCGATCCCGATCTCGCCATGCGGCTTGCCCGCGGCACGGTGACCGGCGCGGGCGCGCTGATGGATGCTTCCGAAGATGACGCGGGCGCCCTGCGCAAGAACGTCACCTCGCCCGGCGGCACCACGGCGGCGGCGCTGGAGCAGCTCATGGCCGAGGACGGGCTGCAGCCGGTTTTCGACCGCGCGCTGGAAGCCGCCCGCAAGCGTTCGCAGGAGCTTGCCGGCTGATCGGAGGACGCAGATTTGAGCGACGAGATTGCATTCGACGATTTCCTGAAGGTCGACATCCGCGTCGGCACCATTGTCGAGGCCGAAGACTTTCCCGAGGCGCGCAAGCCCGCCTACAAGCTGAAGATCGATTTTGGTCCGGAGATTGGCGTCAAGAAGTCCTCCGCCCAGATCACCGTGCATTATACGCCGGAAACGCTGGTGGGCCGCCAGATCATGGCCGTCGTCAATTTCCCGCCGCGCCAGATCGGCCCGGTGCGCTCCGAAGTGCTCACGCTGGGCTTTGCCGACGAGAACGGTGCGGTCGTGCTGGCGGCCATCGACAAGCCGGTCGCCAACGGCGCACGGCTGCACTGAGCGCCGCGCAGTCCTTCGAACGGTCAGACCGGCTTCACGAATCCATCAAGCACGCGCTTGCGGCCCGCCTTGTCGAAATCGATGGTCAGCTTGTTGCCCTCGATCGAGGTGATGTTGCCATTGCCGAATTTCATGTGGAAGACGCGGTCGCCGATGGCATAGGCCGAGTCCTCCTCGCCGGTCGAGCGCGCCACCAGTTCGCCCTCGATGGTGCGTCCGCGCGGGCCGCTTTCGCCGTAGCCGATCCGCTCCACCGCGTGGCCTGAGCGGGTGCCCCAATTGTCGCGGGTGGCATCGGAGCGGTTGCCCTGCGCGCGCTTCCAGCCGGGCGTGGCATAGGTGTTGGAAAACGGCTCGGCCCGGTCGAAGCGCGACTGGCCGTAGCCGCCATAGGACACCTCGGTCTCGCCGACCTCGACATGGTCTTCCGGCAGCTCATCGAGAAAGCGCGACGGCATGGTCGATTGCCAGAGCCCGTGGATCCGGCGGTTGGACACGAACCAGATATGGCAGTGGCGCTTGGCGCGGGTGATGCCGACATAGGCAAGCCGGCGCTCTTCCTCCAGCCCCGCGCGGCCGCTCTCGTCGAGCGCGCGCTGGTGCGGAAACAGGCCTTCCTCCCAGCCGGGCAGGAACACGGTCTTGAACTCCAGCCCCTTGGCCGAATGCAGCGTCATGATCGAGACGGCATCGAGGTCTTCGTTGTTTTCTGTGTCCATCACCAGCGAGACATGTTCGAGAAAGCCGCGCATGCTCTCGAAACCTTCCATGGAGCGGATCAGCTCCTTCAGGTTTTCGAGCCGGCCCGGCGCTTCCGCCGACCGGTCGTTCTGCCACATCTCGGTATAGCCGCTTTCATCGAGGATCTGCTCGGCAAGCTCGGTATGCGGCGTGGTTTCCAACAGGTCCTGCCAGCGGTCGAACTGGGTGACGACGTCGAACAGCGCCTTGCGTGGCTTCGGCTTCAACTCGTCGGTGTCGATCAGCTCGCGGGCGGCCGCCAGCATCGGAATGTTGCGTTCGCGGGCATAGTCGTGGACCTTGCGCACGCTGGCATCGCCAAGGCCGCGCTTCGGCGTGTTGATGATCCGCTCCAGCGCCAGATCGTCGGCCGGCTGGCAGGTGAGGCGGAAAAACGCCATGGCGTCGCGGATTTCGAGGCGCTCGTAAAAGCGCGGGCCGCCGATGACGCGGTAGTTGAGCCCGAGCGTGACGAAGCGGTCCTCGAATTCGCGCATCTGGAACGAGGCGCGCACCAGGATGGCCATGTCGTTCAGCGCTTCACCCTGTTTCTGGTACTGCTCGATCTCTTCGCCGACGGCGCGGGCTTCCTCCTCGGAATCCCAGGCGGCATGGACCTGCACCTTGCTGTCGTCGGGATCGGTGCGTTCGGTGAACAGCGTCTTGCCGAGACGGCCCTCATTATGGGCGATCAGATTGCCGGCGGCTCCGAGAATATGCGCGGTCGAGCGGTAATTGCGCTCCAGCCGGATGACCTTGGCGCCGCGGAAATCCTTTTCGAAGCGCAGGATATTATCGACCTCCGCGCCGCGCCAGCCATAGATCGACTGGTCGTCATCGCCCACGCAGCAGATGTTGATCGGTCCTTCGTCGCCGGCGGGGCGCTGGGCCAGGAGCCGCAGCCACATATATTGCGCGGTGTTGGTGTCCTGATACTCGTCCACCAGGATATAGCGGAAGCGCCTGTGGTATTCCTTCAGGATATCCGGGTGCTGACGGAACAGCTCGATCGGGTGCAGCAGCAGGTCGCCGAAATCGCAGGCGTTGAGCGTCTTCAGCCGGTCCTGATAGGCCTGATAGAGTTCGCGGCCGCGACCGTTTGCAAAGGCGCGGGCGTCACCCTCGGCAATCGCCTTCGGCGTCAGGCCCTTGTTCTTCCAGTTGTCGATCATGCCCGCGAACTGGCGGGCCGGCCAGCGCTTGTCATCGAGACCCTCGGCCTGGATCAACTGCTTGAGCAGCCTGAGCACGTCGTCGGTATCGAGAATGGTGAAGTCGGAGCGCAGCCCGGCAAGCTCGGCATGGCGGCGCAGGAGCTTGACGCCGATCGAGTGAAACGTGCCGAGCCAGGGCATGCCCTCGACCGCGCCGCCCACCAGCGCGCCGATCCGCTCCTTCATCTCGCGCGCGGCCTTGTTGGTGAAGGTGACGGCAAGGATCTGGCTGGGATAGGCTTTGCCCGACGCCAGGATATGGGCGATGCGCGTGGTCAGAACGCGGGTCTTGCCGGTGCCCGCGCCGGCAAGCACCAGAAGCGGTCCCTCCGTGGTTTCCACGGCGTCGCGCTGCTCGGGGTTGAGGCCGGAGAGATAATCGGGCGCATCCGGCGCGCGGCGCGCGGCCATCGCTCGTGCGGCAAGGCCGGAGCGGGCGGGCGCTGCGGGCTGCGGCGCATCGTCTTCGTCGAAAAACGGAATATTGTCGTCACCTTGATTCATGAGGCCAATCTAGTGGCTTGCATGCCAAAGGTGAAGGCGGTGCGGGAAATGAGAACAAAAAAAGCACATCCCAGCCAATGCCGGCCACCGTTTTTGTGCCGCCGGGCGGAGGTAACATTACAATTTGGTGAGGTTTGATCTGGCGACTTGCGGAGGCGGGAACGATAACGATACTTCGGTGACAGGAATCCCGCCCCCAGTTGCCAGTCCGAGGTCATGAATGCGTCTTTATCAACAGCTTGCCGTCAGTCTCGGCGTTCTGGCAGTCGGGGCAGCGGCCTGGCTCTGGTTTGCTCCCGATGGCCGCGAGCTCATGGCCTCGATTGGCATTGCCGGCAATAGCGACACGGCCAGCGCCCCGTCCGGCGGTCGCGGCGGCGGTTTCGGCGGTGCCGTTCAGGTCGTCACCGCGCCGGTCACGATCGGCACGGTCAACGACCAGTTGACGGCGATCGGCAGCGGTGCTGCGATCCAGTCGGTGACGCTGCTTCCCGAGCAGGCCGGCACGATCACGGAGATCAGCATATCCTCCGGCGACAGGGTGGAGAAGGGCGACGTCATCGTCCAGCTCGACGACCGCGAGCAGGTACTGGCGCGCAACCTGGCCGAGGTCGCGCTCGAAAGCGCCGCCCGGCAGGCGGAGATCAATCGCAAGATCAGTTCCTCGATTTCCAATCTCGAAGTCTACAACGCCGAGATCGCCGAGAAATCCGCTCAACTCGATCTCGAGACGGCGGAACTCAATCTCGCCCGCCGGCAGATCGTCGCGCCGATTTCGGGCGTCGCCGGGATCGTCGGCGTCAATGTCGGCGACTATGTCACCACCTCGTCGGAGATCGTCACAATCGATGATCGCTCTGCGATCCTCGTCGATTTCGACGTTCCGGAGCGCTTCGCAACCGCCGTCACCCCGGGAACGCCGGTGGAAGCAAGCCTGGTCGCAGCGCCCCAGAAGCGCTTCGACGGCGTGGTCGAGGCGGTTGACAACCGGATTGACCCGGCAAGCCGCACTTTCACCGTGCGCGCGCGTATCGACAACGAAAGCGACGCGCTGAGAGCGGGCATGTCATTCGACGTGACCATGCGGTTTCCCGGCGATGAATATCCGGGCGTCGATCCGCTGGCGATCCAGTGGGATTCGGAAGGCGCCTTCGTGTGGCGTATAGTCGATGGCGCGTCCGAGAAAGTCCGGGTCCGGGTGATCCAGCGCGACCCGGATGTGGTGCTGGTCGATGCCGCGCTGGAGGAGGGCGACCCCGTGATCATCGAGGGCATCCAGCGCCTGCGCGAGGGCGGTGCGGTGCGTGAGGCGAATGCGGAGGCTTCGTCATGAGCGAGGATACCCCGACCGGCGACAAGCGCGACGAGATAGAGGAGACTGCTGTCGATCACGCAACCGAGCACGGCTTCACCGCGCTCTTCGTGCGCCGGCCGATCATGGCGCTGGTGTTCAACGCGCTGATCGTGGTCGCCGGCCTTGCCGCCTATTTCGGCGTCGAGGTGCGCGAACTGCCGGATGTCGACCAGCCGGTGATCACCGTGCGCACCACGTTTTCCGGCGCTTCGCCCGAAACCGTCGACCGCGAGGTCACCGATGTCATCGAAGGCGCGGTGGCGCGCGTCTCCGGCCTGCAGTCGATGTCGTCGCAATCGCAGACCGGCTCCAGCCGGGTCACGCTGGAGTTCAGCAAGGACACCGATATCAATGTCGCCTCGATGGACGTCCGCGACGCGGTCGGCCGGGTCGAGGGACAGTTGCCGGACGACGCCGACGAGCCGCGCATCGTCAAGGCCGATTCCGATGCGCAGCCGATCCTGCGGCTGGCGGTCACCTCTTCCACGCTCGATATCGACGACCTGACCAAATATGTATCGGACAATATCGAGGACAGGCTTGCCGCCGTATCCGGCGTCGCCGATGTCGCGGTCTATGGCGACCGGGACAAGATCTTCCGCATCGATATCAACCAGGCAGCGCTTGCCAGCCGCGGATTGACGGTCGCCGATCTCGCCAATGCGCTTTCCGACATGTCATGGGACGTGCCGGCGGGGTCGCTCACCAGCACCACCCAGGCGCTCGGCGTGCGCGCGACAGCCGACCTCACCACGCCGGAACAATTCGCCGATTTGAAGGTCGCCGACAATGTCCGCCTCGGCGATGTGGCGACCGTCGTCTTCGGTCCGGATACGGCGGCGACCGCGCTGCGCTACAATGGCCAGCCGGGCATCGGTCTCGGCATCGTGCGCCAGGCCAAATCCAACACGCTGGAGATATCAGAGGGCGTACACCGGGTCGTCGATGAGATCCGGCCAAACCTGCCGGAAGGCACCACGATCAAGGTTTCGAGCGACGACGCCGTGTTCATTTCGGGCTCGATCGAGGAAGTCGTCCGCTCGCTGACCCTTGCCGCGCTGATCGTGGTGGCGATCATCTTCCTGTTCCTGCGTGACTGGCGGGCGACCATCATTCCTGCGATCACTCTGCCGGTGGCCCTGATCGGCACAGTCGCCGCGATCTATGTCGCCGGCTTCTCCATCAATATCCTGACCCTGCTCGCGATCGTGCTTGCCACCGGCATGGTGGTCGATGACGCGATCGTGGTGCTGGAAAACATCGTGCGCCTGCGCGCGCTTGGCATGGGCCCGCGCGCGGCAGCCGTTCTCGGCACTCGCCAGGTTTTCTTCGCGGTGATCACCACCACGGCCACCCTTGCCGCCGTGTTCGTGCCGCTCTCCTTCCTGCCCGGCCAGGCGGGCGGCCTGTTTCGCGAATTCGGCTTCGTGCTTGCCTTCGCTGTGATGCTGTCGTCCTTCGTGGCGCTGACGCTCTGCCCGATGCTGGCTTCGCGCATCCTGGTCCAGCACAAGGAAAGCCGACCGGGGCTTGCCACCCGTCTCGGCAACGGTTTCAACCGCTTCTACGCCCATTCGCTGCGCCTTGCGCTTGCCGCGCCGCTGGTCGTGCTTTCCTTCGGCGCGTTGCTGATGTTCGGCGCCTATCTCGCCTATGCCAACATCACCAACGAGCTTTTGCCGAGCGAGGACCGCTCGATGCTGATGATGCGGGTCTCGGCGCCGGAGGGCGTCAGTCTCGATTATACCCGCGACCGCATCCAGCAGGTGGAAGAGCGCCTGCAGCCGCTGCTCGACAGCGGCGAGATCGAAAGCGTGTTCTCGATCTCCGGCTTCGGCAGCAATACCAATAGCGGCTTCATGGTGATGACGCTCGCCCCCTGGGGTGAGCGCGAACGGGTGCAGAGCGCGATCGCCGGCGATGTCAACATGGCCGCCGGCCAGATTCCGGCCGTGCGCGCCTTCGCCTTTCAGCCCAATTCGCTCAATATCAGGGGCGGCGGCAACGGGCTCAGCGTGGCGCTGGTCGGTTCCACGCACGAGAAGCTCGCGGTCGCGGCTTCCGAGATTGTGGCCGCGATGGAAACGGATCCGATGTTTTCCGCTCCGCGTCTGAGCAATGACGCCTCCCAGGCCCAGCTCGCCCTGACGCTCGACCGCCGCAGGGCGGCCGATCTCGGCATCGATATCGCCGGTCTATCAGAGGCTTTGAGGGCTCTGCTCGACGGACGCTCGGTGGGCGAGGTGTTCATCGACGGCCAATCCTATGACGTGCAGCTGCGCTCCGACACCCGCAAGGTCGACGACCCGACCGATCTCAGGAATATATTCATGAAGGCCGGTGACGGCCGCATCGTGCCGCTGTCCACCATCGCCACGCTGGAAGAAAAATCGATCGCGCCGACGCTGGAGCGCGAGAACCAGCAGCCTTCGGTTTCGCTGTCATCCAGTCTCGGCGAGGGCGTTGCGCTGGGCGAGGCCTATCAGCGGCTTGTCGAGATCGCTGAACCGCTTCTGCCGCCCGGCGCCCATGTCGAGGCGCAGGCGGAGGCCGCGGCACTTGATGAGAACGCCTCCGGCATGGCGATGGTGTTCGGCTTCGCGATCGTCATCGTCTTCCTGGTGCTGTCCGCCCAGTTCGAAAGCGTGTGGAGCGCGCTGATCATTCTGGCGACGGTGCCGTTCGGCATCGGTTGCGCGGTGATCGCGATGCTTCTGACGGGCACCAGCCTCAACATCTATTCCCAGATCGGGCTCGTGCTTTTGATCGGGGTGATGGCCAAGAACGGCATTCTGATCGTCGAATTCGCCAACCAGCTTCGTGATCGAGGCGAGGGGGTGCGCGACGCGATCGAGCATGCGACGCTTCTGCGGCTCCGGCCGGTGATGATGACGATGATCTCCACCGTGCTCGGCGGCATCCCGCTGGTGCTGGCCTCGGGTGCGGGCGCGGAAGCGCGCATCGCGCTCGGCTGGGTGATCGTCGGCGGGCTCGGCTTCGCGACCATCGTGACGCTCTACATCACCCCGGTCGCCTATCTGATCCTGGCCCGTTTCTCCAAGCCGAAGGTCGATGAGGAACGTCGCCTGAACGCCGAAATGCACGACGCGACATTGCTCGGGCACCATTAGCATCGGCCGGAAATCGTCAGGCGCTGCTTGCGGAATCATCCGGCATGCTGTTGTTATGGAAACCGGCCGGAAGCACCGGCATTTCGAGAACAGAGGGGAACACCATGATCAGGACCATCGCTATTGCTCTTTCAGGCTTGCTGCTGCTTGCCGGATGCTCTTCGACCGGCGGCGAAGACGTCGCGCCGCAGGAAGTGTCGGTGACGAATATTTCGGTGTCCGATCCGGGCGCCTACATGGACAGCCAGGAGCAGGCATTCCGTGATCAGCTCAAGGACACCGGCGTGACGATCATCCGGACGCCGAAATACATTGCGCTGATCTTCCCGTCCTCGATCACCTTCGAGACCGACAAATACGATATCGTTCCCGAATTCACTCCGGCGCTCGATACCATCGCCGCGCTGCTGCGCAAGTACGGCGCCACCGATATCGACGTGAATGGCTATACCGATTCCACTGGCTCGGACGCCTATAACCTGAAACTGTCGCAGCAGCGCGCCAATGCGGTCGCCGGCGCCATTATCCAGCGTGGCGTCAGCCCGCAGCGCATCCTGCCGGTTGGTTACGGCAAGGCCGATCCGGTGGCGAGCAACGATACCGCAGATGGCCGCGCCCAGAACCGCCGCGTCGAAATCCGGATCGCGCCGCCGACAGCGGCCGGCGCAACGGCAGCCGCACCCGTGACAGCAGCGCCTATGGCCAATTGAGGCGGTCGCGCTATCTTGACAATATGTGCGGCTGATTGTGGAATTGGCCCCGAACAGCCGCACATTAGCGCCATATGATTGCCGCAAAGAAACGGCTTCAAGGTTGGCGAAGCTTTCAACTCTGAGGGACACCATGCTGAAGAAGATCACCATCGCAGCCGTAGGCTTTGCCTTTCTTGCAGGCTGCACGACGACCGACCCGTATTCGGGCCAGACCGTCAACAATAACACCGGCACCGGCGCGCTCGCCGGCGGCGCGCTTGGCGCGCTGGCAGGCCTTGCCGTGGGCGGCGACGCCAAGGGGGCCGCGATCGGCGGCGCGCTCGGCGCAATCGCCGGCGGCGGCATCGGCGCCTATATGGACAACCAGGAGCGTGAATTCCGTCAGGCGCTTGCCGGCACCGGCGTTTCCGTGGTCCGCAATGGCGACATGCTGACGCTGGTCATGCCCGGCAATGTCACCTTCCCGACGGATGGATACTCGATCCTGCCGAACTTCTATTCGACGCTGAACGCCGTTTCGACGGTGCTGCGCAAATATGACCGCACCGCCGTCAACGTCAACGGCTACACGGATTCCACCGGCTCGGTCGAATACAACCAGCGGCTTTCGCAGGATCGCGCCAACAGCGTTGGCAACTACCTGATCCAGAGCGGCGTCAGCGGCAACCGCATCTCCGCCGTCGGTTTCGGTCCTTCCAATCCGATCGCTTCGAACAGCACGCCGGAAGGCCGCGCCCAGAACCGTCGCGTCGAGATCCAGATTTCCGCCGTCAAGATGTAACGGCAAAGGCGGCCGTGGGGCCGCCTTTTATATTTCGCACGTCATGAGAAAAGGTCGCGCCCTGCGCGGCCTTTTTTGTATTTTACCGCAGCCTGAGATTGACGGGCATCCTGCCGGTCGCATCGTCGGCGATATAGATATGGATCTTCACGGCGGGCGCGATCGAGCGGGCGGCGCGTTCGCTCTGGCTGGAGAGCAGGCCGACCAGTTCGCGGGCCTTGTAACGCCCCTGGAAGCGGGCATAATCGGCGAGCTTCTGGGCGGCTTCCTGCAGCGGGTTGAGGCCGCCGCGGCGATCGAGGGGGAGAGATTGGCCTGACATCATTCCGAAACGCTGTTTGCTGGTCACGTCTATCCTCATACGCAAGACACTCAAGGATTTACCGGCGGTTTGGAGCGCGTTGGGGCGAGGTGCGGCTATTCGAACTTTCGCTGTTCTTGCTTTCCAAAACCTTACTCTCGAGAATAAGGCGGAAACCTTTCAAAAGGCTTTACGAAAAACGCCGGCCCGTTATCGGGGCCGGCGTTTTATTGTCGTAAACAGCAGAAATGTGCCGTTAATTCATGGCGTCTACTGGAGGCTTGCCCAGCAGCTCACGCCGTTTTGCTTCAGCGCGCGGCAGGCGCGCACGGCCTCCTCCTGATCGGAGAAGCCGCCGAAGCGGGCGCGGTAGACCGACTGGCCGCCTGTATTGTAGGCGAGCGCGAACGGCTCGGAACTGTCGAGCGCGCCGCCGGCCTTGCCCTTGGTGCTGGCGAGAAGCGCCTTGGCGGCCTCGGGCGTGGCGGCGGTGCCGACCTGAACCACCCAGCCGCGCGAGGCGCGCACCGAGCCGGTCTTGATCGAGGTGTCGGGCTGCGAAGCCTCGGCGGCCGGAACGATCGCGCTTCCCACCGCATCGGCAACGCCGTCGGCGGTTTCGAGAATGTCCTCGACGCTCAGACCGTCGTCATTGTCGGGCGCTCTGCGCGCGCTCGGCACCGGAACGTTTGCGATCAGCTCGGCCTGCGGTCCGGAGAGGACTGCCGGGGCGGCGGCGGCCGTGTTGTCGTTGGCATAGGCGAGGGCGACACCGCCGGTCTGGCTCGTGGGCCGTGCATACGGGATCGGGCCGGTCTTCGGGAATACCATGGCGGCTGCGACGATCGGGCCGCCGGTGCTTCTGGTGCGGGCGATCACGAACTGCTTGCGGCCATTGGAGGCCTTGGGCAGGTAGGTGGTGATCAGCCGGGTCGCCCACTTGTCGCGGCTGGCGGATGTCGCGCCGCCCATGACCACGGCAACGATCGAGCGGTTGCCGGAAATGGCCGAGGTCGCGATGTTGAAGCCGGAGGCGTTGGTGTAGCCGGTCTTGATGCCGTCGACGCCCTGAACATTGCCGAGAAGACGGTTGTGGTTGCCGATCGTGGTCTTGCCGAACTTGAAGCTGCGGGTGCCGAAATATTTGTAGTACTGCGGAAAATGCTGGCGCAGCGCGATGCCGAGGCGGGCCTGGTCGCGCGCCGTGGTCTTCTGCGCGCTGTTGGGCAGGCCGTGGGCATTGCGGTAGGTCGTCTTCGTCATGCCCAGCGAATGCGCCTTGTTGGTCATCATCTTGGCGAAATTGGTTTCCGAACCGCCGAGGAGTTCGCCAAGCGCGGTCGCCGCGTCATTGGCGGAGCGGGTCACCAGCGAATAGATCGCCGTCTCGACGCTGATCGAATTGCCAGCGCCGATGCCGAGCTTGGTCGGCGGCTCGGCAGATGCGTTCTTGGAGAAAGGGACCCGGGTATCGAGCGTGATGCGGCCGTCGTCCAGCGCTTCGAAGGTGAGGTAGAGCGTCATCATCTTGGTCAGCGAGGCCGGATAGCGCGGCGCGTCGGGGTTTTCGCCGTAAAGCACCTTGCCGGTGTTGACATCGATGACGATGGCGGCGTCATTGCTGTCGGCGCGCGCTGGGGCAAACCCGGTCAGCAGAATAGTGAAAGCCGCGAGAAGGATCGCGGCCGCTGAAAACCGGCTCTTGGGGAATCGGCTTGTTGCCTGTCTCTGCATACGAAAAACTCTTGCGAATTCTGGCGGTTGATGTTTGCTGGCGGTTCCGTGACCGGATGATACCGGGCCGGAAAGCACATTGCTAGGCTGTCGGAGAGTGTGCGCAAATCGGGGTTAATATCCCATTAAGTCCGCGGGCGATTTGCGTGGTTTATTTAAGAATCTACGCATATACAACGCCTGCTTTCAAAATCCCGGCCGATCGGATATCACACCCGCAAACAGGAGTGCGATCATGCAGACACCGCGTACGGGCGGCGGCCGGATGGATCATGAACGGCGTCGCGAGCCCGCCATAAACCTGCCGCCGGTGGTGGTCGGCGCGCTGGCCGTGCTGTTCGCGATCTTCCTTGTGCAGGAATTCCTGCTCTCCTATCGCACCAATGTGATGATCTGGCAGGAGTTCGGGTTCCTGCCGGTGCGCTATGCCCACAGCCTCTCGCAACAGGGCTGGGCGTGGCTGTGGTCGCCGCTCACCTATTCGCTGCTGCATGGCGGCTGGACGCATATCGTGTTCAACGCCATCTGGCTGGCGATCTTCGGCGCGCCCGTCGCCCGGCGCATCGGGGCGGTGCGTTTCCTGATCCTGTGGGTGACGAGCGCTGCTGCCTCGGCGTTCTTCTTCGCGGCCACGGATTGGGGCGCGGTCACGGTGCTGATCGGCGCGTCCGGCGTGGTCTCGGCCTATATGGGAGCGGCCTGCCGCTTCGTGTTCGCCGGCGGCCGGTTTCTGCCGCAGGCGCATCTCGGGCCGCGGCTTGCCATTGTCGATGTGTTCCGCGATCGCACCGCCCGCGCCTTCGTGCTGGTCTGGCTGGCCGGCAATCTGCTGATCGCGGTGGGCGTCAGCTTTGCCGGCGTCAGTGCCGGCGAAATCGCCTGGCAGGCCCATATCGGCGGCTTTCTGTTCGGTTTCCTCACCTTCCCGCTGTTTGACGTCAAGCGGCCACGCACCCTGGTTTTCTGAACCGGTCACGGTTTCCTTGCAATCGCCCGAAACCTCATGCACCATTCGACTTTGCGTGGCCGGCCGGAGGCGGACACGCGCCGACGCCGTAAACGAGGAGGTTTCGATGTCCATTACCGTGAGAATGATACTTGCCGAGAAGGGCCGCGCGGTCGTGACCGCGAAGGGCGATACGTCGATTTCGGAAATCGCGACGATCCTGCATCAAAACCGGATCGGCGCCGTGGTGATCGTCGGCAGGAATGACAGCATTGTCGGCATTTTCACCGAACGCGACCTGGTCGGCGCGATCAGCAAGCATGGGGCGGGATGTCTTTCCCATCCGGTTTCGACGGAGATGACCGAAAACGTCTATCGCTGCGACGAGGGCGTGAGCGTCAACGAATTGATGGAAGTGATGACCAAGCGCCATTTCCGTCACGTTCCCGTCGAAGTCGACGGCCGTCTCGCCGGGATCATCTCGATCGGCGACGTCGTCAAATCCCGCATCCGCGAGGTCGAGCAGGAAGCCGAGCACATCAAGTCCTATATCGCCGGGTGAGGGGAACGCCTTCTTTCTCGGGCCTTTCAGCCAATAATCTCTCCCCTTGAGGGAGAG
>NZ_DEPM01000270.1:0-6422 GCF_002358775.1 Martelella sp. UBA3392 | reverse complement strand
GATCGTGGTGTTGCGGTCGATCAGACGGGTGAACACGCCGCCGAGCGTTTCGATGCCGAGCGACAGCGGAGTGACGTCGAGCAGCAGAACGTCCTTGACGTCGCCCTGCAGAACACCGCCCTGGATCGCAGCGCCGAGCGCCACGACTTCATCCGGGTTCACGCCCTTGTGCGGGTCCTTGCCGAACAGCTGCTTGACGGTTTCCTGCACCTTCGGCATGCGGCTCATGCCGCCGACGAGAACGACTTCGTCGATCTCGCTCGCCGAAACGCCGGCATCCTTGAGCGCGGCCTTGCAGGGGCCGACCGTGCGCTTGACCAGATCGTCGACAAGGCTTTCGAACTTGGCGCGGGTCAGCTTCAGCGTCAGGTGCTTCGGACCGGTCGCGTCGGCCGTGATGAACGGCAGGTTGATTTCGGTCTGCGACGAGGACGACAGCTCGATCTTGGCCTTTTCAGCGGCTTCCTTCAGGCGCTGCAGGGCAAGCTTGTCGCTCTTCAGGTCGATGCCGTTTTCCTTCTTGAACTCGTCGGCGAGATATTCGACGAGACGCATGTCGAAGTCTTCACCGCCGAGGAAGGTGTCGCCATTGGTCGACTTCACTTCGAAGACGCCGTCGCCGATTTCCAGGATCGATACGTCGAAGGTACCGCCGCCAAGGTCGTAGACGGCGATGGTCTTGCCTTCGTTCTTGTCGAGACCGTAGGCAAGTGCTGCAGCCGTCGGCTCGTTGATAATGCGCAGCACTTCAAGGCCGGCGATCTTGCCGGCGTCCTTGGTGGCCTGACGCTGGGCGTCGTTGAAGTAGGCCGGAACCGTGATGACGGCCTGCTCGACCTTTTCGCCGAGATAGGCTTCAGCGGTTTCCTTCATCTTCTGAAGGACCATGGCCGAGACCTGCGAGGGAGAATAGGACTTGCCGTTGGCTTTCACCCACGCATCGCCATTGTCGCCCTTGACGATTTCGAAGGGAACGAGGCCCTTGTCCTTGGTCACGGTCGGATCTTCGTAGCGGCGGCCGATCAGGCGCTTCACCGCGAACAGCGTGTTGGTGGGATTGGTGACCGCCTGACGCTTGGCGGGCTGGCCGACAAGGCGCTCGCCATCTTCGGAAAAGGCCACCATCGACGGCGTGGTGCGCGCGCCTTCGGCGTTTTCGATCACCTTCGCATCCTTGCCATCCATGATGGCGATGCAGGAGTTGGTGGTTCCCAGGTCGATACCAATTACTTTAGCCATTTTTATTTCTCTCCTTTTAAGCAGGCCATCCGAACCCTTCAGGCATTCCTTGATGGCCCCTTGAGCATGGTCTTGATTTGATTTCCAAGGCGGCGATAACGCCGTTGTGATCGGTATATAATAAGCGCCAAAACGCTCTGCAAGGCGCTTCGGGCGGCTTAGAACGCCATTTATGACCAAATTTTACGCGTGTGCGCGGATCGCCCAGCCGGTGCGCACGGGCCGGAAATATCGATTCCGTGACGCTCATGCGGCAGCCGGGCAGGCGCGTTCCCAGACATGGCGCGGCAGCAGGTGCACCTCGCTTGCCGCGAGAGCCCCGTCGCCGACGATATGGCCGATGCCTTCGGCCATCACCGCGAGCGTCATGTCGAAGGCGTTGAGGCTGTCGCCTTCGCCGCCAACGAGGTTGGCCATCGCGCCGTCAACGAACAGATGGATGCAGTTTTCCGAGGCGAGGCGATAGGTCGTGACGGAGGGCAGCGCCTTGGTTTTCGGCAGATCTGCGAGCGGCGCCAGTTCGATCTCGTCGATGCGATGGCCGGCATTCAGCAGGAAGCAGCCGTCCTTCAGGCGCTGGATCGCGGAAAACGGCACGACATGATGGCCGCCGGTTCCGGTGACGATCACATCGGCAAGCGGCGCAAGCGCCTCGACCGATCCGGCGATAAAGCCGTCATAACGCGCCTGCAGCAGCCGCGCCGGGTCGATCTCGGCAACCATCACCTGTCCGCCGAAGGCGCGCGCGCTTGCTGCAAGTCCCTGGCCGACGGAGCCGTAGCCGACCACCAGCACGGTCTTTTCATGCAGGCTCAACAGCGTGCGGGTGAAGAAGGCGTTCCAGGTGGTGAGCCCCACCATATGGCGGTTGTGCAGCCCTTCCTTCACTGGCAGGTCGTCCCAGTTGAAGATCGGCCATGGCGGCAGCGCGCCCTGAAGCCGGTTGATGCCGGAACCCGTGGCCTCCAGCCCGGCCTTGATCGGCGGCATTGCCATCCCTTCCGACAGCAGCATATGGGTGAAATCCGCGCCCATTTCGCTGAGATGGGTCGGGCCCCAGTCGAGCCCGGCGCGGATCGCCGCGCGCCAGTCCTCCGCCGGCATGTTCCTGTAGGCATCGACCCGCGCGCCGGCGGCGCGCATCGCGTCGACGACCTCGTTGCGCACGGTGGCGGGGTTGCAAGTGGTCACGAACAGCGCCGCCCCGCGGTCCGCCAGCCCTTCCACCAGCGGCAGCATCTTCATGTCGAGATGCATGCTCATCGCGAGCCGGATGCCGGTCATGTCGGGGAGGTTTTCCACGGCGCGTGCGGTGCGCGGCATATGGGCCTTTGCCCATGTCGGCGTGATTTCTGTCATTCAGTTCGTTTCTTTCAGCGCTATCGTCCGTGGCGCTTCTGATAGCGGCCGCGCAGCCAGAATACCAGAAAAACCGCCAGGACGAAGGCGATCCCGACGGCCACCGCGAGCCAGACCGAGTATTGCGCGAGGTAATTGACCGCGTCGGGCAGGAAATAGCCGCCGATCAGCATGCCGAGGAAGATCAGCGCGGCGGCGATGATTGCCGAGCGGTTGCTGCCGGGTTGATCAGCCATGCGCGCCAGCCTCCCTGATTTCGGCAAGAGTGCGGATCTGCCTGCCATCGGCGGTGAAATTTTCCGGCGCCAGAAACGCTTCGAAAGCCGCCTTGCGCGCCGGCCATTCGCTGTCGATCATCGCATACCATGCGGTATCGCGGTTTCGGCCCTTGGCGACCATGTGGTTGCGGAACACGCCCTCATAGGTAAAGCCGAGCCTCCGCGCGCTGGTATGGCTCTTTTCGTTTTCGTTGTTGAGCTTCCATTCATAGCGGCGATAGCCGAGATCGTCGAAGATATGGCGCGCCATCAGGTAGTGGACCTCGGTCGCCATGGTCGAGCGCTGCATCGCCGGCCCATGCGCCACCGCGCCGACCTCGATCACGCCGTTCTTCTCGTCGAGCCGCATATAGCTCGCCATGCCGACCAGCCTGCCGGTTTCCTTCGCGCGGAAGACGCGGGTGACATAGCTGCCCGAGGCGTTTTCGGTGTCGAGCCAGGTACGGAAATCGGAAGGCTCCGCAAACTGCCCGTTCGGGAAATATTTGAGAAGATCGTTGATCGCGTCCGCCGTTCCGCCGAGCCCTTCCCAGAGTTCAACGGCGTGGCGCTCTCCGTCATAAGGCTCGACAATCACGCTCGCGCCTTCGGCGACAACCGGCTGCGGACGCGCGCGCGGCGAAAACCTCGTCAGATCCTGCATCGCAATACCTTTGCAATCGGAAAGACCCCGACGAAAGGCCGGGGTCGTCAAAAACGTCGAACCAGCGCCGGCCTAGGCCTTCAGCGTCGCGCAGGCCTCTTCGGCGAGCTTGCGGATGCCGTCCCAGTCGCCGCGGACGACCATGTCCTTCGGGGCTACCCACGAGCCGCCGACGCAGATGACGTTGGGAAGCTTCAGGTAATCGGGGGCATTGGCAAGCGAAATGCCGCCGGTCGGGCAGAACATGACATCGGGGATCGGCGAGGAGAGCGCCTTCAGATAGGGCGCGCCGCCGGCCTGTTCGGCGGGGAAGAACTTCATCACCCGGTAGCCTTCCTCGCGCAGCGACAGCACTTCGCTGGCCGTCGCCGTACCCGGCAGCAGCGGCACGTCGCTGTCGTCCGCCGCATCGAGAATATCGCCATTGATGCCGGGCGAGACGATGAACTCAGCGCCCGCCTTTTCGGCTGCGGCATAATCGCGCGCCGAAAGGATGGTGCCGGCGCCGATCACCGCCCCTTCGATCTCGTCGGTCATCGCCTTGATGGCGTCGAGCGCGGCATCGGTGCGCAGCGTGATTTCCAGCGTCTTGAGCCCGCCTTCCACCAGCGCGCGCGCCAGAGGCACGGCGTGTTCGACGGATTCCACGATCATCACCGGAATGACGGGTTGCGCGGTCAGCGCCTTGAGGAGGGTTTCAGTTTTCGCTTCCATTCTCGCACCGCTTTCGTGGTTGATATTGTCCATGGGATACCCCGGCAAAGCCGGCAAGTCGAGCCCCGGAACCGGGTTATTCTTCGCGGCCCATTGCCTGCGGCCGCAGTGATCTTCATAAGGGAATTTCATCACGGCGGCGTGAACGCCAGAGGCAGGGCTGACAGCGTCCGGGAGAACGATCATGGCCAAGGAAATCGAGCGCAAGTTTCTGGTCGATGGCGACGGCTGGAAGGATGGCGCGGAGAAAGGCGTCCGCCTGACCCAGGCCTATCTGATGAGCGGACCGCAGCGTTCTTTGCGGGTGCGCATCTTTGACGGCGGTCGTGCGCGGCTGACGATGAAGTTCGGCGGCGCCGCACTGAGCCGCGATGAATATGAATATGACATTCCGCTTGCGGATGCGCTGGAACTTGTGGGTCACGCTGTGGGTTCCGTTATCGACAAGACCCGCTACCGCCTTTCGGACGCCCCATATGTCTGGGAAATCGACGTCTATCATGGCGATCTCGCGGGCCTGGTGGTGGCGGAGGTGGAACTGCCCGACGAGGCCGCCACGCCGCGGCTTCACGATTGGCTCGGCCGCGAGGTTACCGGTGATCCGCGCTATCTGAACCAGACGCTGTCGGAAACCGGCCGGCACCCTGAGGAGGCAGACTGACATGGCATTCTCGCTCGATCCCGATCGCCCCTTCGACGCCGCCGTCCGGAAAGTCGCCGTCTCCCAGCTCGAGGACGCGATCCGCGCGCTGAAGAAGCAGCCGAACGGCATCCATGAGGCGGTTCATGACGCCCGCAAGAAGTTCAAGCGGGTGCGCGGCCTCTACCGTCTGGTCCGTCCCGCCGCGAAGGAGTTCGCGAAAGCCGAAAATGCCCGCATCCGCGATCTGGCGAATTCCCTGTCGGCCGACCGGGACGCGGCCGCGCTGATCGAGTGCGTCCGCTATCTCCGGCTGAACGCGGCCGAGGGACATGTCGACATGGCGCTCGCCCGGCTGGAGGCGGCGCTGATCGTCCGCCGCGACGCCAGGGCGGTTCCCGAGGACGCGCTGCAGAAAAAGGCAAAGGCGGCGATCGGCATCTGCCGGGAGGCGATTTCGGCGGTCGAGGAGCAGGATTTCGACGGGAAGTCGCCGGAAAAGGCGATCGCGAAGGCTTGGCGCAAGCAGCTTGCCTCCGCCCATGTCGCGGTTATGGCGGTTCGCGCCGAGGCGACGGATGAGCATTTCCACGAACTGCGCAAGGAGGCGCAGACCTACTGGATGTTTTGCGCGCTTGTCGCCGATATCTGGCCGACGGCGCTGAAGGCCAAGCGCGCCGACGCCAAGGCGCTTGCCGATCTCATCGGCCACGAGCATGACCTCAGCGTGATGATCGCGCTGCTTGACGGTCCCGACGCGCCTGCGCTTTCTGACAAGACCCACCGGATTTGCCGCGAGGAAGCGATCGCGCAAAGGGCGCGGCTGCGCACCAAGGCGGTGAGGGATGCCCGCAGGGTGTTCGGCGAGGAGGTCGAGAGCGATATCGTCAAGACGCTGTGGCGCGAACGCGTCGCGCGCGGCGAAGGCTGACAATTGCAAAGCCGGTTCAATGGGTGTATTGGCCGCAAACACGCCCTTGCCGATTGAAAACGTAACGCGGAGACAGGCCATGTCCTATCTGGTCGCAGCTCTTTATCATTTTGCCCGCTTCGCCGATTATGCCTCGTTCCGCGCGCCGCTGCAGGCCGTCGCCGACGAGAACGGCGTCAAGGGCACGCTGCTTCTCGCCCATGAAGGCATCAACGGCACGATTGCAGGCTCCCATGAGGGCATTGGCAATGTGCTCGCCTTCATCCGCGCCCGGCCAGAGCTTGCCGGCATGGAGCACAAGGAAAGCCAGGCCTCGAAAATGCCCTTCAACCGCATGAAGGTGCGGCTGAAGAAGGAAATCGTCACCATGGGCGTCGACACCATCGATCCCCTGAAGTCGGTCGGCACCTATGTCGAGGCGAAGGACTGGAACGACCTGATTTCCGATCCCGACACGATCGTGATCGACACCCGCAATGATTACGAGACCGCCATCGGCATCTTCCGCGGTGCAGTCGACCCCAAGACCAAGACCTTCCGCGAATTTCCCCGCTGGGTGGCCGAAAACCAGGGCCTGCACAACAAGCCGAAGATCGCGATGTACTGCACCGGCGGCAT
>NZ_DEPM01000278.1:0-18689 GCF_002358775.1 Martelella sp. UBA3392 | reverse complement strand
CTCCTGAAGTGGCGCGATCGTGCCGGTGCGGGCGGCATCATCGAACATGCGCTGCAGCACCGCGCGGGCTTCCGTCGCCCGGCCGGTCCGTTTCAGCACGAAGGCCAGCCATATCTGCAGCGCACGCCGCTGGCGGCCGGTCACCCTTTCATTGGCAATCATGGCGCTGATCTGGCGGTCCAGATAGGCGCGGTCTGGTCGCTCATGGACGATCTGCCGGAGCCAGGCGAAGGCCACCTCGATTTCATCGTGCATCGAAAGCCGGGCGAGATCGTCAAGTGCTGCCTCGACCCAGGTACGGTTGATCCGCATCTGCATGGCGGAAAGGGTCGCGGCGGCATCGTTCCAGCGGTTGCCGTTCTGCATCACCAGCGCGGCGCGGATTTCGATCATGAACCGAAGCTGGCGGTCATGCGTCTGGTGGAGGCGCCAGCGATCCAGAAAACCGAGCGCCGAGAGCGTCGAGAAATGTTCACTGAGCGCCTGGCTGCCGTAGTGGAGCGCGAATTCGACGAGGCTTGGCCAGGTTTCGGCCTGTGAAAACGTATCGAATTCATGGTTGATGAAGGCGATCAGCACCTGCGGGCGGCCATCCTCATAGGCGTGGCAGGCTTCGATCAGCCGCAGGATCCGCGCGTCGGCAGGGCTTTCGAAGCCGACCTCCGCCATGTGCCTCCGGGCTTCGGCGATGCGGCTGCCGGCGCCGGTGGCGTCGCCCGAAAGCAACCGGATCACCGCCTGATGGACGCAGATATAGAAGACAAGCAGCGGGACGCCGGCCGCGCGATAGCTCGAAAACGCCTGTGCGGCGGCCATTTCGGCCTCGTTGAAGCGGCGCTGGCGGATATAGAATTCAAGCACGGCATTATAGAATGACCCGCGCAGCAGCGCCGCTTCCAGCGGCAACTCGTCGAGATAGTCATAGAGCCGCTCGAACATGGCGTCGGTGATGACGATATCCTCATAGATCATCATCACCAGCCGAAAGCCTTTGAACGACAGGGAGTAGGGCGCAACGCTCGCAAAGACGGCCATCGGATCGAGGCTCTGCCGGCCGAAACGGTCCGCGATCAGCTTCTTCGCCCGTCCCGTCTCACCGAACTTGAGTGCGCGCATGGCATTTGCGATCACGACGGTCTCGTTATCGGCCGAAATTTCCGGACTGAAGCCCGAAAGCACGCGGGCATAGGCGTCGGGGCCATCGATATGGATATAAAAAACCCCGCCCGCTTCGGCGAAAAGGCGGACGGCCGGTTCCTCCATCCCGGCGGACTGAAGCGCGGATATTGCCTTTTCAGTGTGGCCGGACTGATGCAGCGCGCGGGCAAGCGGCGTCGCCGCCTCGAAGCGTTCCATGCGCCGCCCGATCTCCTCATTGGCCGCCTCGCGCACGATCCCGCGCAGTTCGCCGCTGGCGCAGGCCGAGAGGATGCCCTCGGCCGTCCTCTCGACGAAAGGCAGAAATGGCAGCTCGGCGGCGCTCCCAGCAATCGCGTGGCCGTTGAACATCCGCCAGAGGGTGGCGAGTTGCATGGCTGTCAGCGGGCGCAGGATTTCAAAACCGATATAGGCTTTGAACTGATGCCGTCTTGCGGGGTCTTCAAGATCGACGCCATGAAGAACCGGCCAGCCGCATTGATAGCGCCGCGCCGGATCGCGTTCCGGCAGCAGCAGATCATGATCGTCGAGAAAAAGGGCTTCGCCATGGACGATCAAGCGCTCGATCCCCGGCACATCCGTTTCGGGTCGGCGGGCGATGACGACCCGTTCGAAGCGTTCGAAGATTGCTTCATCGAAGGCGATGGTTTCAGCCCGGGAAGGGATATCCCACAGGAATGCCCGCCCGGTCGCCGTTCCATCCGCTTCCGGGGTCGTACACACGGGGACATCAAAGGCCTTTGAGAGTTTCCTCAGAAGCAGGCTCTTGCCCATGCCGGCGACGGCGGTGATGACGATGAACTTGCGGGCGCTGGCGCTCACCCGCTCTGCGAGCAGGTCGATGTGAGCCACATTCGCCATCTCGCCGTCCATATCCACCTTGCTTTCAATTGCGAAGCCAGCGCCGGGCGGCGCTCACAATCGGGGCCATGCCGTTGCAATGACCTTCAATGCATTGCGAGTTTGTCGCCGCAATATGGCGTTTGTCGACGATTGTGTTCGCCTGTGTCAATCAAGGTTGCTTTTCTGCAAAAGAATCAGCCTGTCATTAGGGACGGTGCCGGCACCCCACGTGCTTTTGATCTTTCAAAGACGTATAGAGCAGTTCGGCATCGTCGAACGACTATGCCGAATTACAGCGACATCTTGAGCCGGCGGTCGCCGGTCTGAGGCTCAAGGTTTACCAGCAGCAGAAGCCGCCATCCACCAGCAGGTCCACGCCGGTGCAGTAGGAGGATGCGTCGGACAGTAGGAAGACGGCGGGGCCGACCATTTCGTCGACGCTTGCCATGCGCTGCATCGGCGTCTGGCTCTCGAATTCCCTGGTCTGGTGCACCATTTCCGGCCGGGTGTTCATCGGCGTGGCGGTATAGCCGGGGCTGATCGAATTGACGCGAATGCCGCGATCGACCCATTCCATCGCCATCGATTTCGACATGTGGATCACGCCGGCCTTGGACGCGTTGTAATGGACCTGATTGAGGCCGCGATTGACGATCACGCCGGACATCGAGGCGATATTCACGATCGATCCGCCCTTGCCATGGGAAAGCATGGCGCGCGCTTCTGCCCGGCACGACAGCCATACGCCCTTCATGTTGATGTCCATCAGCGTCTGATACTGATCCTCGGGCATTTCCTCGCAAGGGTTGGCATTGGCGATGCCCGCGGCATTCAGCGCCAGACGCAGCGGTCCGAGTTCGGCTTCGGTTTTCGCAACGGCGTCCGCAAGGGCCGCTTCCGAGGTCACATCGGCCGCGATCTGCAAGGACCGGCGTCCGGTCTTCGCGATGAAGGCGGCGGTGTTCGCAAGCCCGTCATCGGTGCGCCGGTCGACGAGCGCGACGTCGGCGCCGCACTGGGCAAGCCCCATGGCGATGCGCTGGCCGATGCCGCTGCCCGCACCCGTGACCAGAGCCACCCGGCCCGAAAGATCGAACAGGGCCGGAGCGTTCAAACTGATTGCGGCATCATTCATGATGGTGACCTTCTTCTCGTCCGGCGGTAACGGATGCGCCCGTTGAAAGCCGGCTCTCTTGATCTGGCGTCGGGAAGCTTCTTCCGGACGCGTTATGACATGATCAGGCCGCCATCGACATTGATGGTCTGGCCGGTGATGTATTCGGCGTCTTCGCTGGCGAGAAAGGCGATCAGGCCGGCGACATCCTTGCCTTCGCCGGCGCGCTTCATCGGGATGTTCTCCACCCAGCTCGCCATCAGTTCGCCGGGGCCGAAATCGCCGAGCATCTTGCCCCAGACGCGGTCGTTATAATCCCACATATCGGTCTTGATGATGCCGGGGCAGATGGCGTTGACGGTAATGTTGTCGAGCGCGACTTCCTTGGCAAGGCTCTGGGTCATGCCCATCACGCCGAATTTCGAGGCGGCATAATGCGGGGTGTAGATGAAGCCGTCGCGCGCCTGGCCGGAGGCGATATTGATCAGTCGCCCGCCCTTGCCCGAAGCGCGCATATGGCGGATCGCCTGCTGGCAGCACAGGAATGCGCCTTTGGTGTTGACCGCCATCGTGGCATCCCACTCGGCAACCGTCAGGTCCTCGACCTTGGCGATGGTGATGATGCCGGCGTTCTGCACGGAGATATCCACGCCGCCGAAGGCTTTTTCGGCGCGGTCATAAAGCGCCTTGACGGCTTCCGGGTCGGTCACGTCGCAGATGACACCGATCGCCTTTGCGCCGGTCGCTTCAGTAAGCGACTGCGCCGCCTGTTCGACCTCGGCCTCGACGGAGGCGATCAGGAGATTGGCGCCCTCCTGCGCAAACCGGGTGGCGATCGCAAGCCCGATCCCCTTGTTGCCGCCGGTAACGACAACGGTCTTGCCCTTGAAGCGGTTCATGGTGAACTCCCTGTATGTGTCAGGCCGTAGCCAGTTCCATCACCGAGACGTCATTGGCCTCGCTGTGGTCGAGAATACCTGTCTGCCGTCCGGCCGCCATCACGAGGATGCGGTTGGAGACGCCGAGCACCTCCTCGAGGTCGGAACTGACGACAATCACGGCGACGCCGTTTTCGGCAAGATCGTGAATGATTTCATAGATCGAGGATCGCGCGCCGACATCGATGCCCCGGGTCGGCTCGTCGAGCAGCACCACGCGCGGATTGCGGGCGAGCCATTTGGCGATCACCACCTTCTGCTGGTTGCCGCCAGACATCTCGCCCGCCTTCTGGTGGCCTTTGCCCTTGACCCCAAACTTCGCGATATTGTCGTCGGCGAAGGCGCGGATACGGTTCCTGCTCAGCCAGCCGCCGCGGCCGACCGTCTCGAAATTCGAATAAGCGATATTCTCGGCGATCGTATGATCGAGGATCACGCCCTGCAGTTTGCGGTCCTCGGGCACAAGCACGATGCCGTTGGCGATCGCCTCTGCCGGCGAGGCGGGGGTGATGTCCTCGCCGTTCAGCGTGATCGTGCCGGCGGCGATCGGGTCGGCGCCGGCAATGGCGCGCACCAGTTCGGTGCGTCCCGCGCCGACGAGCCCGGCTATGCCGAAGATTTCGCCGCGCCGGACCGAGAAGCTCACATCGTTGAACCGCCCGCTCGGCCCCGAAAGGCCCTTGACTTCCAGCACGGTCTCCTCGCTCGGCTGGTGCAGCGGCGGAAACATCTGTTCCATGCTGCGGCCGACCATCGCTTCGACAATGGTGCGCACCGGCAGGTCGGCAGTATCGAATTCCTGAACCTTGTCGCCATCGCGCATGACCACGATGCGGTCGGCGATCTGCCTGATCTCTTCCAGCCGGTGGGAAATGTAGATGATGCCGACGCCCTCGGCCTTCAGTCGCTCGATCTGCTTGAACAGGAGCCGGGTTTCCTCGCCGCCAAGGGCCGCGGTCGGCTCGTCGAGGATGAGGAGCTTGGCGTTGAGCGTCAGCGCCTTGGCGATCTCGATGAGCTGCTGGCTTGCCGTGGACAGGTTTTCGACCTTTCGGCGCGGCGAAATGTTGAGGCCAAGCCGTTCCAACCCGTGCTCGGCGCGCCGGTTCATCTCGGTGCGATCGACACGTCCGTTCCTCATCGGATAGCGGCCGACAAAAATGTTTTCCGCGATCGTCAGATGCGGCAGCAGCAGCAGTTCCTGATGGATCATGCCGACGCCGGCGTCGATCGCCTCGCGCGGGTTGGCGGGCGCGTAGGCCGCGCCCTGCCAGGTCATCGCGCCGGACGAGGGGAGGACCGTTCCGGAGATGACGTTTGAAACGGTGGATTTACCGGCGCCGTTTTCGCCGAGCAGCGCCACGACTTCGCCGGCATGGATATCCAGATCGATCCCGTGCAGCACCTCGACAGGTCCATAGGACTTGCGAATGCCCCTCAGGGACAGGATTGGAGATTTGCCGTTTTCCGTCATGGCGCCGCCCTTTATCTATGTCGCGTCGTCCGCAGGATTAGGGATGGTTCTCGACGAACTGCGGCGCATTCTCGCAGGTGGTCAGAACCGCATTCGGCGTCTGACGCTCCGGCACGCTCTCTCCGGCGGCAACCTTGATCGCGGAATCGACGGCAAGACGGCCCATCATCTGGGTGCTCTGGGTGGCGGTCGCCACGAACGGTCCTTCGCACTTGGCGAGGTATTCGAGCGCCGCGACGTCGCCGTCATAGCCGCCGATGATGACCTGGTCGGAGAGGCCTGCAACGTCCACAGCCTTGGCAGCGCCCATGGCGAGGCCGTCTGCCTGACCGAAGATCAGCTTCAGGTCCGGATGCGCCTGCAGCATGTTCTGGGCGATGGAGAAGCCTTCGTCGGGCGACCACATCTGGCTCCACTGTTCGGTGACGAGCTCGACGTTCGGATTTTCCTCGATCGCGCGCATGCAGCCCTTGGTGCGGTCGACTTCCGGCGTCGTGCCCTTCTGGCCGTGGATCATTGCCATCTTGCCTTCGCCGCCGGCGAGATCGATGATGTGCTTGCAGACCTGATAGGCGGATTCGACGCTTTCGCCGGCGATGAAGGTATCGCCCGGCGCGCCTTCGGGCGTGCGGTCGACATTGATCACCGGAATGCCTTCAGCGCGGGCAAGGCGGGTCGGGACGGCGGCCGCTGCCGCGCCCGCGGGGATGTAGATGAAGGCGTCGATGCCCTGGGTCATCAGGTCCTGAACCTGGCTGACCTGGGTCGCGGTATCGTTCTTGGCATCGACCACGATGACCTCGATACCTTTTTCCTTGCCGTAGTTTTCAACGCCGAGCTTGATCTGGTTGAAGAAGTCGGCCTGCAGGTTCGGCACGGCGAGGCCGATCTTGTTGACGTCGTCGGCGAGCGCCGGTCCGGCCAGTGCTGCGGATGCGAGCGCAGCCGCGATGATTTTCTTGTAGGTTTTCACGATATTCTCCTCCTGGTGTTTGGGTTTTCAACCCTGTTCAAGCCCGGTTCCGGGCCCATTGTCTGGCCGGCCTGAGCCGGCCGAAATCTACCTGCTCCTGTGCTTGAAGGTTTCGGCGGCGACGGCCAGCACGATGACCGCGCCGATGATGACGGCCTGCAGGAACGGCGAGACCGACAGAAGGTTGAGGCCGTTGCGCAACACGCCGATGATCAGCACCCCGATGATCGTGCCGACGACGCCGCCCGATCCGCCCGAAAGGCTGGTGCCGCCGATGACCACGGCCGCGATCGCATCGAGCTCGTAGGAAACGCCGGAGCTTGGCTGCACGGAATCGAGCCTTGCGGCCAGAAGCACGCCGGCAAGGCCCGCCAGAGCCGCGCAGCTCGTATAGACCAGGATCGTGGTTCTGCGGACATTGATGCCGGCAAGGCGCGCGACTTCAGCATTGCCCCCGATCGCATAGAGCGTGCGGCCGCCCTGGCGATAGCGCAGGAACAGGATCGCGACCGCGAATACCACCAGCATGACGGCGACCGTCATGGTCAGGAACCCGCCATAGCGGATGATCGCGCTCATGTTGAACCAGGGCGCGAAGCCGATGATCTGCGAGCCGTTGGTGATCATGTTGGCGAGCCCGCGCGCGACCGACATCATCGCCAGCGTGGCAATGAAGGCGGGCACCTTGAATTCGGTGATCATCAGCCCCGACACGATGCCGCAGACCGCGGCGGCGGCGAGCGCGCCCGCGATGGCGACGATCATCGGCATGCCGGCTTCGACATTGAGGTAGCCGAGCACCATCATCGCCAGCGCCAGCACGGAACCGACGGAGAGATCGATGCCGCCGATCAGGATGACGAAGGTCATGCCCACGGCCATGATGCCGAGCACGGTGATCTGGTCGAGAATGTTCAGGAAATTGCGGAAGGACAGAAACGAGTCGGTCGCGAAGGTCAGGAAGATGCACAGCAGCACCAGACCGATCAGCGGCCCGGTCGCGCCCGACAGCGATACCACCTCCGAAAGGCGCGGCTTCTGCGCAGGAGACTCCTGTGTCATCGCCATGTTTTCCTCCTCCATGCGCATATGTATTCACACTTGATGGAAAATCCATAACGGATGCATTTAGGCCTGTCAAGCAGCGGCTGGATTACAAATCTCCTTCACGAAGCCTTTCCTTCCCTTATTATATCCGCGAGGCTGGACTGACTGCCATGGGTTTGCGGCCCCAGTCCATCTTGACAAAGACCGATTACGCATGTTTAATGGTATAAGAATAATTATGCATAGGTGACATATGGACCCCCAGGAACTGCGCGTTATCGCCAATCGCATCCGACGCCGCGATGTTACGGCCGTCTACGAAGCTGGCGCCGGCCATGTCGGCGGCGAAATGTCCGTCACCGATATTCTGACCGCGCTCTACTTCCACACAATGAAGGTTGATCCCGCGGCCCCGCTCGATCCCGCGCGCGACCGGCTGGTTCTCTCGAAGGGCCATACGGCGCTCGCGCTCTACATTGTGCTCTCTGAAAAGGGCTTCATCGCGAAGGACGAGATTTCAACCTTCCTGAAGCACCGCTCGCGGCTCAACGGGCACCCCAACCGGGTCAAGGTTCCAGGCGTCGAAACCAATACCGGGCCGCTCGGCCATGGTCTTCCGGTCGCCGTCGGCATGGCGAAGGCGGCAAAGCTAGACAAGGCCGGCTGGCGCACCTTCGTCATTACCGGCGACGGCGAAATGCAGGAGGGCTCCAACTGGGAGGCGATCATGGCCGGCGCCCATTTCGGCCTCGACAACCTGACACTGATCATCGACCACAACCGCCTGCAGCAGGGCGCGCGGCTGGCTGACACCAACAATATCGCGCCGCTCGCGCCGAAGCTCGAAGCCTTCGGCTGGGCTGTTGAAGAGATCGATGGCCATGACATGGAGGCGATCTGCCGCGCGCTTTCTGCCGATGCCATCACCCCCGGCAGACCGAAATGCATTGTCGCCCACACCAACAAGGGCCACGGTATCTCCTTCATGTCGGACAATGTCGCCTGGCACCACAAGGTGCCGAATGAAGAACAATACCGCCAGGCCATGGCCGAACTCGAGGAGGCCATCCGATGAACATGCCGTTCGAAACCGCGAAACTGCACGACTGCCGCAACGCCTTCACCGAGACGCTGGAGCATTTGGCGGCGCAGGACAGCAACATCGTTGCCGTCTGCAATGATTCCGTCGGCTCCTCCAAGCTCGGCGGCTTCGGCGAGAAATTTCCCGAGCGGCTGATCAATGTCGGCATTGCCGAGCAGAACATGGTCGGCGTCGGCGCGGGTCTCGCCAATGGCGGCAAGATCCCGTTCGTCTGCGCCGCAGCCCCGTTCCTGACCGGGCGCGCGCTGGAGCAGATCAAGGCCGATGTCGCCTATTCCGAGACCAATGTGAAGCTTGTCGGCATCTCCTCCGGCATGGCCTATGGCGAACTCGGCCCGACCCATCATTCGATCGAGGATTTCGCCTGGATCCGCGCATTGCCCAATGTGCCGGTGATTGCCCCCGCCGACCGCATCGAGACTGCCGCCACCATTCGCTGGGCTGCTGAACACCAGGGCGGCTGCTTCCTGCGGCTCAGCCGCGTCGGCGTGCCGGACCTGCTTCCGGAAGGCCATCAGTTCAGACTCGGCAAGGCCGATATGCTGCGTGACGGCGACGCCCTCACCATCATTGCCAACGGGGTTCTGACCCACCGGGCGGTGCTGGCCGCCGCCATTCTTGAACAGCGCGGCATTGCCGCCCGCGTGCTCAACATGGCAAGTGTCAGGCCGATCGACGAGGATGCGATCATCGCCGCGGCCCGTGAGACCGGCGCGATCCTGACCTGCGAGGAGCATACGATCTTCGGCGGGCTGGGCAGCGCGGTTGCCGAAGTGGTGGTCGACGCCGCGCCCGTGCCGATGAAACGGCTTGGCGTACCGGGCGTTTTCGCCCATACCGGTTCGGCCAACACGCTGCTGGACGATTTCGGCATGGCGCCCGAGGCGATCGCCGAAAGCGCCGAAGCGCTGATCGCACGGAAGGGATGACATGACGGGCAAGGCGATCCTGGCGATCGACGAGGGCACCACCAATTCCAAGGCGGTGCTGGTCTCCCATGCCGGCGACATCATCGCCAGCGCCTCGGCCCCCGTGCCCATCAGCCATCCGAAATCCGGCTGGGTCGAGCAGGATGCCGAGGCTATCTGGCAGGCAACCGCCACCGCGATTGCCGAATGCCTCAAGAAGGCGCCGGAGACCGAAATCGTCGCGCTCGGCATTTCCAATCAGCGTGAATCGATCCTGATCTGGGACCGCAATACCGGCCGCCCTCTTGGTTCTGTCATCAGCTGGCAGTGCCGCCGTACGGCCGACGCCTGCAGGGCCCTGCGCGAGGCCGGCCACGAGGCCGATGTCATCGCCCGCACCGGCCTGCCGCTTGACCCGATGTTTCCCGCAACCAAGGTCGCCTGGCTGCTCGACAATCACGGACGCGCGGCAAGCGACATCTGCATCGGCACGGTCGATAGCTGGCTGATCTGGAGGCTCTCCGGCGGCAGTGTCCATGCCACCGACCGATCGAATGCCGCACGCACCCAGCTTTTCAACCTCGCCGCAGGTTGCTGGGACGATGATCTCTGCAGGCTCTTCGGCGTCGATCCCGCGATGCTGCCTTCCGTGTTCGACAGTGCTCATATCTTTGCCGCCACAAAAGACGCCGGCGTCCTTCCCGATGGCCTTCCCATAGCGTCGGCCATCGGCGACAGCCATGCGGCGCTGTTCAGCCATGCCGCCTTTGCCACCGGCGACGGCAAGATGACATTCGGGACCGGCTCATCTGTGATGACGACGCTTGCCGACTACATCGTGCCGCCGGACGGGATCACCACCACGATCGCCTGGTCGATCGCCGGTCGCCCGACCTTCGCCTTCGAGGGCAACATTCTGGTCAGCGCCTCGATCTTTCCGTGGACGGCGGAGTTGCTCGGCCTCGAAAGCGTCGAGGCGTTGCTTGCGCTTGCCGAAACCGTCGAGGATACCGGCGGCGTCGCGCTGGTGCCCGCCCATGTCGGGCTCGGCTCGCCGCACTGGGATGCCGATGCGCGCGGTCTCGTCTGCGGCCTGTCATTTTCCACCAGGCCGGCGCATATCGCCCGGGCGGCGGCCGAAAGCCTTGCCTTCCAGGTGCGCGACGTCTATGCGATCATGGCCAAAGCCGCCGGCCATGTCGGGCGGATCTCCGTCGATGGCGGGCCGAGCCGCAACCGTTTTCTGATGCAGCTCGTCGCGGATTATCTCGATCGCCCGGTCACGCCGTGCCGCAATGCCGAGGCGTCGGCGATCGGCGCGGCGCATCTTGCAGGGCTCGCCGTCGGCTTCTGGCCCGATCTGGAGGCGCTTTCGGCTCTTGCCCGGCGCGAGCCTGAAATTGCGCCTTCCATGCCGGCCGACAGGCGCGATCGTTCTATTGGAGAATGGACAAAAGCGATTGCCCGGACCACATTCGCCGTGTAGAGAATAAATATTCACACAAGCCACGACGAGCTAGCAGAGACCATGTCCCGCCTCAACGAATTACGGATGATCGCCCGCGTGGCGCAGATGTATCATATCGAGGGACAGCGTCAGTCGGAAATCGCCAAGCATCTCAGGATTTCGCAGGCGACGGTGTCGCGCATGCTGAAGCGCGCGCAGGAAGAAGAGATCGTCCGCACCACGGTGGTTGCCCCCTCCGGCACCTATGCCGAACTCGAATCCGGCCTCAGGAGCCGGTTCGGCCTGTCCGAGGCGATCGTGGTCGAGTGTTCGGAGGATCGCGATGGCGCGATCATGGCGCGGATCGGCGAGGCGGCGGCACATTTTCTCGAAGCGACGCTGCAGGCCGGCGAAATCATCGGGGTTTCGAGCTGGTCGGAAACCATTCTGCGAATGGTGGACAATATTCACCCGATGAAATCCGGCAAGGCCCGCTACGTGGTGCAGACGCTCGGCGGCATGGGCGATCCGACGGTGCAGATCCATGCCAACCAGCTCACCACGCGGCTGGCGCGGCTGACGGGCGCCGAGGCGCATCTTCTGAGCGCGCCGGGCGTGGCGCAATCGCGGGAGGCCAAGCTGGTGCTGCTCGGCGATACCTATGTGCGCCAGACCATGGAGCTGTTCTCCAGGATCACGCTGGCGATCGTCGGCATCGGCGCCATGGAGCCGTCCGGCATGCTGGCGCGCAGCGGCAACGTGTTCTCCTCGCGCGAGCTTGCCGAAGTCGCCGAAGCCGGCGGCGTCGGCGATATCAGCCTGCGCTTCTTCAATGCCGAAGGCGGTTTCGTCAAGACGCCGCTGCACGATCGCGTGATCGGCATGACGCTCGAGGAACTGTCCAAGGTCGACCGCGTCATCGCGCTCGCCGGCGGCCGCTCCAAGACGGAGGCCATTCGCGGCGCGCTCAGAACCGGCGTCATCGACCTTCTGATTACCGACAGGTTCACCGCCGAACGCCTGCTCGAAGCGCAAGCTTGAGCGGCCGTTTCTGCCGCTGATATGGGTGTAGATGAACCGAGGGCGCGGCTTTCAACTTGTTTCGTTCGATTTTGCGCTTCAGCCGCTGACTCAAATCTCCAGCCGATCGACCCGGGTCCCGTTTTGAGCGTAAAAGTTCAGGCCTCATTTGAAATGTCGGTCATTACAAGGAATTTGCGCCAGAACCATAGCCGAAGGTGCAGTGGTTGGGATACTTGCTCGGCATGGTCTGTTGCACACCCGTTTGCATCGCCATAACGAGGAGAACGATCGCACGACCAGACCGATCTGGTCCAGATCGCGGTAGAATGAAGCTCGGTTGCGATGACGAAATCAATGACAATCACAGGGCGTCTGATCCGGGCCATGGGGCCCGCGATGGCGCCCATTTCCCTGCGGGAATCCATCCGGGCGGGTCTCGGCGCCACGCTCGGTCTTGTCGTCGTGGGACTGTTCGTTCTGGCGCCGACGGTGGATCTCAGGCTCGGGCTCTATCTCGTGGCGCCCTTCGGCGCGACTTCGGTTCTGATCTTCGCGGTGCCCAACAGCCCGTTGGCCCAGCCATGGTCCGCAATCGTCGGCAATACGCTTGCCGCAATTGTCGGCGTTGCCGTGTGTCTCACCGTTTCGGAGCCGTCGCTCCGCATCGCCCTGGCTGTGGGCATTGCAATCGCGCTCATGAGCCTCGCCCGCGCCGTCCATCCGCCGGCCGGGGCTGTCGCCATGACCGCGGCCATGAGCCCCGATGCCATCCACGAACTGGGGTTTCGTTTCGCCATCACGCCCGTGGCAACCGGAACAACGCTTCTCGTCCTCATCGCCTGGATCTACGCGCGCACCACCGGACGGCGCTATCCATTCCGGCAGTTCGAGGAGCAGAATGTCCAGGGAACGAGCGATCAGCCGCCTGCCGAGCGCCTCGGTCTGAGCGAGGCCGAGCTGGTCGATATCCTGCAACGGTATCGGCAGTCCCTGAACCTGGGCGTGGAAGATCTGGCAAGGCTCATCGGAGCGGCGGAGCTGCAGGCAGCCAGCCATCAGACCGGCGCCATGACCGTCACCGACATCATGTCGCGCAATCTGATTACGGTCGGTCCGGACACCACGCTGTTCGAGGTTGCGGATCTGTTCGAACGCCACAGGTTCACGTCACTTCCGGTGGTCGGACCGGGCGGGGAATTCGTGGGCGTGATCTTTCAGATCCACCTCATCAGCCAGGCTGCGAGAGAGGGCTTGAAGCACGATCGCAGCTTCATTCCCGCGTTCCGGCACATGCTCGGTCGCGAACAGATCAAGCCGACAATTGCCCGGGACATCATGCAGGTGCGTGGTCCGCGCGCGGCGGCAACGACCCCGTTGAGCGCCCTGCTGCCGATGATGGCCGATGGAGAGGTCGACGCGGTTCCGGTGCTGGAGAACAACCGCATCATCGGCATTGTGACGAGGACAGACCTTATCGCCGCGATGGCGCGAAGCGCTGTACGCGAGACGTAGTTTCCCGGACCGCTTTTGGTAGCCGGCCACGCTATCGACGCCGAACAGCGTCGCGATGATGTCGGTCATCAAACCGGACGTTGGGTCGGTTGCGCATGGTTCGCGAACGCGGCCATGAAGGCGGGGCTGGGCCGAAAAGCTCCGATCAGGCAGGGCGCTTCGGTTTGCGGCTCTTGTGTTTCGCGGTCTTGCCGCGGTCGGTCGACGGGGCCGGATGTTTGCGGGGCGGCTTGCCGTCCTGCTTGAATTTCGGTTTCGCTTGTCTCGGCTTTTCGCGCATCTCACCGGCCGGCGCGATCATGATCCCTCTTTCGAGACTGCCTGGCTGCCTGATCTGTTTCGCATAACCGGCGGCCTTGTCGGCGGAGATTTCGAAACGGGTTTCGGTGTCGTCGATTTTGATCTTGCCGACATCGCGCTTGGTCACGCCGCCGGCGTTGCAGATCATCGGCAGCAGGAATTTCGGATCGGCGCGCTGCTTGCGCCCGAGCGAGATGGTGAACCATACGCCGTCCTGCAGGTCCGGGCCGCGCGGCTCGCGAACCGACGCTTGTTTGTCTGCGGACCGGCGGTCGCGACCTGGCGTCTTGCTCTCGAGCGTTTCGACGGGCAGCGGCACGAGCTCCTCGGGAACGGGGTTTGCGGCCAGTTGCTGGCGCAGAAATGCGGCCGCGATGCGCTCAGGCCCCACCCTTTCCAGCAATTCGGCCACGAATTCCACCTCCGCTCCGTTGGGCGGCGCGGCAGAGGCGGCCGCATCGATGATCCGTCGGCGGTAGCGCGCCTCGATATCGGCGATGCCGGGCGCCGCACGGACGGTTGCCGTCAGCTTCGCCAATGCAAGCACGCGCCGAACCGCGCCACGCCTGTTTTCCGGAACGATCAGTACGCAGATGCCCTTTCGGCCGGCGCGGCCGGTCCGGCCGGAGCGATGCAGCAGCGTCTCCGGATTGCTCGGCACGTCGGCGTGGACCACGAGGTCCAGGTTCGGAAGGTCGATGCCGCGCGCCGCGACATCGGTCGCGACGCAGACGCGCGCGCGCCCGTCGCGCATCGATTGCAGCGCATTCGACCGCTCCGATTGCGCCATCTCACCCGAAAGCGAAACCACCGCGAAGCCGCGATTTGAAAGCCGCGCCGTCAGATGGCGGACCGCTTCGCGCGTGTGGCAGAACACCAGCGCGCTTGCGCTGTCGGTATCGAGCAGGGTGTTGATAATGGCGTGTTCGCGTTCGTCGCGCCGCACCAGCATCACCTGGTATTCGATGTCGGCATGCTGCGCGGTGGACGCCGTCGTCTCGATGCGCACCGCGTTTTTCTGGACGGTCCTGGCCAGTTCGGCGATGCCGCGCCGCACGGTCGCCGAAAACAGGAGTGTGCGGCGCTCCTGCGGCGCTGCGCCGAGGATGAATTCCAGGTCGTCGCGGAAACCGAGATCGAGCATCTCGTCGGCTTCGTCGAGCACCACGGCGCGAATGGCACCGAGGTCCAGCGCGCCCCGCATGATGTGATCGCGCAGCCGGCCGGGCGTGCCGACGACGATATGGGCGCCACGGTCGAGCGCGCGGCGTTCATTGCGCATGTCCATGCCGCCCACGCAGGTGGCAATCCTGACCTCGGCCGCCGCATAGAGCCACTCGAGCTCCTTTTGGACCTGAATGGCAAGTTCGCGCGTCGGCGCGATGACCAGACCGAGCGGCGCGGCGGCGGCATCGAACCGCGCGCCGTTTCCAAGCAGCGTCGACGCGATGGCGATGCCGAAGGCGACCGTCTTTCCCGAGCCCGTCTGCGCCGAGACCAGGAGATCGGCGTCACCGTGATCTTCATTCGTCATCGCCATTTGAACCGGCGTCAGCGCGCTGTAGCCTTTCGCCGCGATGGTGGAGGCAAGGGCCGGATGGATCGCGGCAAACGGGGATTTGGCGTTGGTATCGGTATTCGGGGTCATGGGCACCACCTTTGTGAGCCGCCGAATAACATCATGTATGCGCTCTGGATAGCAATAGTTTGCCGAATTCCGCGCCCCTTGGAGCGATCGCTGATAAAGGCATGTCTCAGCCGTTGCCAAGCCAGCGCAGGTAGCCTTCCGTGCCGCCGTTGCGTGCGGAGGCGAGCGCTTCTTCCGGGTCGATCCCCTCCCACGCGCCGCGCGAGATTTCGTCCCTGAGCGCTGCGGCGGCGAGTTCGGCGTGGCCCGGCAGAAGATTGCAGGGATCGAGCTGGAAGTATCCGAGCTCGGCCTCGTGGCCGCGCACGATGATGGCCGGATCGCGTCTGCCGAGCGCGGCCGTGATCACGGGAGCGCCCGCGCCGGCCTTCTCCGGATCGACGTCGACCTGCAGCCGTTCCAGCGGATTGCCGGTCGGGTCGGGGACGCGATAGGCGGAAATGCCGGGGAGATCGCCGAGCGCCTCGCGCCAGAGTTCGAGCGCCGCGGTCTCCCGCGCGCGGATCGCCGCGTGGTCGCGTTTCATCCAGGCCCGCATGGCGGCGATCGCGCCCATGATGCTTTCCTTGCCGATTTTCATGCCGCGGCCAATGCCGATATTCTGCAGATAGCAGGCCCGCACAAGATCGCGCCGGCCGGCGATGATGCCCGAGGTCGGGCCGCCGAGGAACTTGTGGCCGGAATAGATGACCAGGTCCGCGCCCTTCTCGAGGAAGCCGCGCAAGTCATATTCCGAGGCCGCGTCGACGATCACCGGCACGCCCTTTTCATGGGCAAGCCGCGCAAAGCGCTCGAACGGGATCTGACCATAATGCACCACGTGATGCGACACCACGTAAAGCGCGGCCGCGGTGTTCTCGTCGAGAACCGCGGAAAGCTGAAAGTCCTTGCACAGCGTCGCCGTGCCGGCGACGCGGACATTCGCGCCGGCAAGCGCGACCCCGGTCGTGATCGACGACCCGTATTCGCACAGATGCCCCATCTGCACCGCGACCCCCGACTTCGGGCCGGGATTGAGGGGTAGCGCCTCCACCCGCGCCGGGTCGAGGCCGGTGATGCAGGCCGCCACCGCAAGCGATATGCCGGCCCCCGCCGAAGCCGTCAGACAGCCCGCCTCGGCGCCGGTCAGTTCCGTAATCGTCCTGCTGGCGAGCGCCTGCAATTCATGCATGTCGACGAAACGCTCGGTGGCGGCGGCCGTCTCGCGCGAGACCTCCGGGGCGGGCGCTACCGAGGCGCCGAGCCCCGTCATCGTGCCGGCGACGTTGACGACGCGCCGGAAGCCGTTTTCGTCGTGCCAGCGCCAGTCCGGCGTTGTGGAGGGTTGGTCATTGCCCATTGAAAAATACTCCATAATTATGAAATAAGAGACGTCAAACAAGGAAGGTCGGAACTGGAATGCAAGACACCAGCAAAGCGCCGCGCTCGCGCACCAGCGGTATCGACAGGACGCTGCAGATCATGGATATCCTGCTCGACTACAGGCGTCCCATGACCGCCTACGAACTTGCCAAGAGCGCCGCCGCGCCGGTTTCCACGATCTACCGACTGATCGATGAACTGGTCGAACGCGGCATGTTGAGCCGGACGTCCGAAAGCCTTGTCTGGTTCGGACCGCGGCTGATGCATTACGGCCTTGCCTACCGCTCGCGCATGAACATGTATGTCGAGGCCGAGAAGGAAATGCTCGCGCTCAGCCGGCGAACCGGCGAGATGGTTCAGGTCTGCGCCCGCGACGGCGGCATGATGGTCGTCATCGGCATGGCCGAGGGCGAGGGCCACTTTCGCGTGACCTCCGATGTCGGCACCCGCGTTCCGCTCAACTGGACCGCTTCGGGCCTGCTTCTGCTCGGCCACCTCGATCCGGCCGAACGCATCGCCGCCTTCGCCGAAAGCGCCCGTCCCTCCAACACCGGGCTTGCCGAAACCGATCCGGAAGCTCTTTCCGAGCGCAGCCGCAAGGACTTTCTCGAAGGGCTTTCGGTGCAGTCGGGCAGTTCCGAGGAGGGCGTGGTCTGCATCGCCGCCCCCATCCGCGACGCGGACGGCGCCTGCCAGCTCACCATGTCCGTGGTCATGCCGCGCCACCGGCTCGAGGAGAAGTTCGACAGCATTTCCGTGCAGGTGCGCGAGGCCGCAAGTCTTGTCGAGCGCGCCGTGGGTCATAGAACGTCCGCCATTGTACCGGCTTGAATGCCGTCCGCATCGATTTCGAAGATTGCCTCGATCTCGACCGTGATCTGGTTGGGCAGCGAGCCCACGCCAAACGCGGAGCGCGAGTGAATGCCGGCCTGTCCGAAGATGGGGGCGAGCAGATCCGAGGCGCCGTCGATGACATAGGGGTGCCGCGAAAACTCCGGCGTCGCGTTGACGAGGCCAAGCAGCTTCACCACGCCTCTCACCCGGTCGAGCGAGCCGTCGCAAAACGCGCGCAGGGCGGTCAGGATGTTGATCGCGACGAGTTCGGCATGTTCGCGCGCCTCTTCCGCCGAAACAGTGTCGCCGACCTTTCCGGTCATGAGCGTGCCATCGGCGAGCACGGGCCCCTGACCGGACACGAACAGCAGGTTGCCGGACCGGCGTACGTTGCAGAACGAGCCGACCGGCCGGGGCGGATCCGCCGGGAGCGCGAGGCCGGATCGGACGAGCCTCGCCTCGGGCGATTCCCGCAAATTATCAATTTTCACCAATTGCCTCTATTCTCTTGCAGTGACTGTAATGTCCCGCGGAAACCTCCACGGGTGAGGGAATGCCGGAGGCGCAGATCTCGCGGGCATGCGCGCATCGGGTCCGAAAGACGCATCCGGATGGCGGCGACATCGGACTGGGGATATCGCCCTTGAGAACCTCCCGGTTGCGCGCAGCGCCAGGCCGCGGCATCGGAATTGCCGAGTTCAGCGCCAGCGTGTAGGGGTGGCGCGGACGTTCGTGGATATCGGCGGCGGGACCGATTTCCATCAGCCGGCCCAGATACATGACCGCGACCTGATCGCAGAGATAGTCGACCACCGACAAGTCGTGGGCGATGAACAGCATGGTCAGGTTGCGCCGTTCGCGCAGATCGAGCAGCAGATTGAGCACCTGCGCCTGGATCGACACATCGAGGGCGGAGACGCTCTCGTCGGCGACGATGAATTCCGGCTCCAGCGCGAGCGCGCGGGCAATGCCGATGCGCTGACGCTGGCCGCCGGAGAATTCGTGC
>NZ_DEPM01000172.1:11119-17158 GCF_002358775.1 Martelella sp. UBA3392 | reverse complement strand
CTGGCCGGCCGGCTGAGGGTCGGCGGCTCGCCGATCTTCACCGATGGCGTCGTGGCCAAGCTGATCGCGGAATTCCAGTCGCGCTATTCGGACGTCTATATCGATCAATCCTACGGCTATCTGGACACGCTCGAGGCCGGGCTGAGGAATGGCGGCCTCGATATCGCCATCCTGCCGCTTCATCCCCGGCAGGTGCCGTCCGACATGGAGTTCCTGCCGCTGCTTTCGGGCCGCAATGTCGTGGCGTGCCGGCAGGATCATCCGCTGACGCGGATCAAGGCGATCACCTCCGATGCGATCGCGCCCTATCCGTGGATCGCGCCGCCCTCCAACAGTCCGCTCTACCGCGACCTTGAGCGCGCGCTGAAATCCATGGGACAGGAAAGTTTCATGGTCAATTTCTCGGGCGGGACGCTGGCATCCATCCAATCGCTTCTGCTGGGGTCGGATTCGCTGACCGTGCTTCCCTATTCGGTGGTGTTCCTGAACCGCCGCACCATCCCGCTTGTCGCCCTGCCGTTGAAGATCGATCATCCGAACCGCCAGTTGGGCGTCATGACCAAGACCGATGGCAAGAGACCGCCGGCGGCCGAGCAGTTCATCACCTTCCTGCAGACCGAAGCCCAGCGGCTGCAGGCGCGCATGGAGCACGACGAACAGGTGACCCAACGCCGCGGCTGAACCCGAAGGGCTCTATTTCAGCGCGACATAGGTCTTGGGATCCAACATCGCGATGCGCACGGCGACCGACTGCCCCGTGACATGACCGATCTGCTCGCGAAGCTGCCCGGCCACTTCGGTGACCATCCCGTGCGTGCGGTCCGGCCGCTCCAGCAAGGAAAGCTCGACATTGATCTGGGGCTGATCCGGCAGGCCGAGCACCGGGATTATGGCCAGTTGGAAGGCTTCATTGCCGACCGAGAGACTGGAACACAGCGAGGTGCGCATATCCGGCAGAAACGCCGCGAGACGGTCCCGCGCCGCACCGTATTGCGCCTCATCGATGAAGATCTTGACGTTGGGCATTCTGACCTCATTGTGAAACGAGAACGAAATCGAAGGGGGAGCGCCACAGCGTTGCGCCGTCCTCAATCCGCTCATAGGGCGCAATCAGGGTGTTCTTGACGCCGAAAACGGCGTCGGATTCCAGATATTTATCACCGCCGACAAAGGTGTGGGTGACCAGTTTCTGATAGCCCGGCGCGGTGACGAGATAGTGCATATGCGCAGGGCGGTAGGGATGGCGGCCGAGATGGCCGAGCATCTGTCCCACCGGACCGTCATCGGGGATCGGGTAGCTGACCGGCTTGATGCCGACAAAACTGTAGCGCCCGTCCGCCCCGGTGATGAACCGCCCGCGATTGTTCCATTTCGGCTGAATGCCCGGCTGCTGAACGTCGTAATAGCCATCGGCATTGTCCGACCAGACATCCACCGTCGCGCCTTCGATCGGGTTGCCGTCAATGTCGAGAACGCGGCCCTCGAACAGGCAGCTCTCGCCCTTGCCGTCCAAGGAAATAGTGTCGCCCATCTGCCGGATTGGCGCGCCGTCGACATGGAAGGGGCCGAAGACGGTGTTTTCCGTCGCGCCTTCGGGCCGCCGGTTGTTGATCGCGTCGACCAGCATCGAGAACCCGAGAACGTCCGACAGCAGAATAAACTCCTGCCGCTCCTCGGAGCACATCTGGCCCGTCTTCGTCAAAAAACCGATCGCATAGTCCCACTCTTCCTGGGTCAGATGGATTTCCTTGGCGAAATCATGAAGATGGCGAACGAGACAGGACATGACCTCCGCCAGACGCGCGTCCGTTTCGGGTCCCATGCGCGCATTGACGGTGCTGGCGGAATTGTCTTCGGTGAAATAGCTCATGAACTTCTACTCCTCAAAGGGGTCATGTGATTTTGCGATTGCGCGGGCCGGATTTCGGCGGAAGATGTTCGAGCGGCAGGAAGTCGAAGCCGGTTTTCTGCACGACGCCTCCCCACAGTCCTCGTCTTTCGAACAGCATGATGGCAATGCCGATTATTCCCAGAATGATCAGATAGACGGTTCCATAGTCCGCCAGCAGGCGCTGAAGCCCGTAGAAGACCAGCACCCCGATGATCGGCCCCGGCAGGGTGCCGATCCCGCCGATCACGACGATGAAGATGACGAAGGCGGTCCAGTCGATCACCGAAAAGGCGGCGTCGGGCGCGATCCGGCCAGTCTGGAGAAAGATGAGGCCGCCGCAAAGCCCGGTGCCAAAGGCGGTCAGCATGAAAACCAGCGCCTTGAGCCGCAGCGGATCGACGCCCACGGATCGGGCTGCGACCGTATTGTCGCGCATCGCCTGCAGGCCGAGCCCCATGCGCGAGCGCAGGAACAGCCAGCTTGCGGCGAGCATGACGACGACCAAACCCAGCGCGAGCCAGTAGGTCAGCACATCCACCGCGGCCGCGCCCGAGATATCGAGAAGGTCGCGCAAGGCCTGCACGCCCGGCATTTCGCGCGCGGCCCCCCTGGGCAGCGCGGTCCCCGTTCCCCCGCCAAGCGCCCGCCACTGGCTGAAGGACAGCCGGGCGATTTCGGCGACGGCCCATGTGCCGATCGCGAAATAGGCACCGTAAAGACGGAAGGTGAAGAAGGCGACCGGGACCGAGAGCGCCATGGCCACCAGCCCGCCGATCAGAATGCCCGTCAGCGGGTCGATCCCCCAGAGGATCGCGGCGGCGAACATCGAATACGCCCCGACGCCGACGAAAAGCTGCTGGCCGACCGAGACCAGCCCGGCAAAGCCCGCCAGCATGTTCCAGTTCAGCGCCAGCACCAGCAGGCACAGCACCATGAACAGGTCCTGCACCAGGGCGCGCATGCCGAACAGCGGTATGATCGCCAGAATGACGATGATGACGGCGGAGAAGAGAAGTTCAAACGCGTTTCTCATGGCCGGTCCTCAATCATATGCGCGCGGGAACAGCCCGCGCGGTCGCACGAGCAGCACGACGACAAAGGCGACATGGCCCGCCAGAATTTGCCATTGGGGATTGATAGCGGCGCCAAACGCCTGTGCTACGCCGATGATCAACCCGCCGATCAGCGTTCCCCACAGGCTTCCGAGCCCGCCGATAATGACCGCCTCGAAGGCGTAGAGCAGGCGCGCCGGCCCGATCGACGGATCGAAGTTGGCCCTTGCACCGAGGTACAGCGCGGCGATCGTAGCCACCACCATCGCAATGCCGGTGGCGACCGCGAAAACCCGTTGCGGACGTATGCCCATGAGCTGCGCCGTCACCGGATCGTCGGAGGTTGCCCTGAAGGCCCGGCCAAGTGCTGTGCGGTAGAAGATCCAGTTCAGCCCGAGGATGACGAGAATGGCGGAGGCGAAGGTGATCAGCGGCATGACGCCGATATTCATCGTCCCGAGATAGACCGACTCGGCCTCGATGGGCCCGACCGGCAGCTTGCGGCTGTCGGCGGTAAACTGCTGCAGCAGCGCGTTCTGGATGACGATCGACAGGCCGAAGGTGACCAGAAGCGGCGGCAGGATATCCTCGCCCAGCACCCGGTTCAAAAGCGCGATCTGCAGCACATAGCCAAGCGCGAACATGATCGGCATGGCGATCAGCGCGGCGACGAACGGATTCAGCCCCAACACAGTGCCGACGCCGAGGATCAGATAGGCGGCCAGCACGATCAGATCGCCATGGGCCAGATTGACCAGCCGCATGATGCCGAAGACAAGGCTCAGCCCGGCGGCAAACAGGGCGTAAAGACCGCCAAGCAACAGGCCCTGAACAAGCGTATCCAACCAGATCATGCGTGACTTACTCCGAAATAGGCGTCGTGGATGGCCTCGCGCGACAGTTCCGAAGGATGCCCCGACAGGGTGATGCGGCCTTCCATCATGCAATGGACGACATCGGCGATTGCGAGCGCCTGTCCGATATCCTGCTCGACAACGATGATCGCCGTGCCGCTCTCGCGGATTTTCGGGAAGGAGGCGTAGATTTCGCGGATGACGACGGGGGCGAGCCCCAGGCTCAGCTCGTCGCACAGCAACACGGACGGGTTCGACATCAGCGCCCGCCCGAGCGCCACCATCTGCTGCTGGCCGCCCGAAAGCGCGGTCGCCGGCTGGCTGCGGCGTTCGGCCAGAACCGGAAACATTTCGAAGACGCGCGACAGGTTCCAGTAGGCGTTGCCCTTGCGGGCGTGCGCTCCGATCTCGAGGTTTTCCTCGACGCTCAGGCTCGGAAACAGGCAGCGTCCCTCCGGCATCATACTGATGCCGGCGCGCAGAATGTCCGGCGCGCCCAGCCGGTCGATGCGCCTGCCCTCCAGAGCGATCGTGCCCGCCGTTACCTTTGCGATGCCGGTGATGGCGCGCATCAGCGTGGTCTTGCCGGCGCCGTTCGCGCCGATGATGGCCAGCGCCTCGCCGTGCTTCAGCGTCAGATCGACGCCGAACAGGGCCTGAAAGTCGCCGTAATGGGCCGTCAGGTCGCGTATTTCCAGAAGCGCGCTCATGCCTCGATCCCCAGATAGATTTCGCGCACCTTCGGCGCGGCCATGACCGCGTCCGGCTTGCCGTCCATCAGCACCTCCCCGAAATTCAGCACCATCAGCCGGGACACGACTGCGTTCAGCGCATGCAGCACGTGCTCGATCCAGATGATCGCCATGCCCTCGGCATGGATGGCGCGGATCGTCGACACCAGTTCGCCGCACTCGCCATCGGTCAGCCCGCCCGCGATCTCGTCCAGCAGGATCACATGCGGCCGGGTGGACAGCGCGCGCGCCAGTTCCAGCCGCTTGCGGCTGAGAAGCGGAAGCGCCCCGGCCTTTTGCGTGGCCAGATGATCGAGCCCCGTACGGGTGAGAAGCTCCATGCAGAAATCCGGCGCTTCGGATGCCTTGACCGAACCGCCGAAGCGCGCCGCCACGAGCAGGTTTTCATAGACCGAGAGATGGCCAAAAGGCTGCGGGATCTGGAACGAGCGGCCAATGCCGCTGGCGCAGCGCTGCATCGGGCTTTCGCGGGTGACGTCGCGGCCGTCCAGCATCACCTGTCCGCTGTCCGGCTTGAGATTTCCGGTTATGAGATTGAAGAGCGTGGACTTTCCCGCGCCGTTCGGCCCGATGATGCCCAAGGCCTCGCCGGCGGCCAGATCGAAACTGACATTGTCAGCGACCTTCAGCGAGCCGAAGCTTTTCGACATTCCCTTGACTGAAAGGACTGCCATAATTGTTCTCTCCCCTTGCGGACCGTCTCCCGGCGCGTTCGCCGGAACAGTCCGCCTCCTCGCAATATCCGGCCTGCAGACCGGTTTTCCCGAACCGTTCCGCGTGACCAGCCGCCGAGCCTATCTTAGCCCGCCATGACGGGCAGCGTGATCGGATAGCTTCGTCAAAATATCGCTCCGGGTTATAATATCCGGCTTCCGGCGCTTCCGCCGCGAACAGCTCAGCGGAAAACGTCGCGATATTCCTCATCCAGCAATGCCAGACTGGCCACGCCGCTGCTGTCCTCGCGCAACCGGTGCCAGCGGCGATCCAGATAGACCAGCGATTCCCGCTCGGGCGCGGCGAGATCGGCGGTCGCCCCTTCAAGCAGTTCGGCGGCCACCAGCGTTGCCCCCTCGACCGCCAGCGTTCCGCTGATGCGCGCCCTGAACCAGGTCGAAACATTGGTGTAGCGCGGTTCGCCGGTCGGAAGCCGCGTCCAGGCAATGCCCGGACCGAAGCGGTCGGCGCCGGGCGTCGCGCCGAGCCGCGCCAGTTCCAGATCCGGGTAGCGCAACATATGGACAACCACGGTTTCCGCCTGCAACACCGCTGCCGTGGACCGCGATCGCGCCGAAAGCGAGAAGGCAATGGTCGGCGGAGAAGCGCTGACGGAAATCAGCGAGGACACGGTCATCGCCACCGGCTGATCGCCGGGATCGGCGGTGATCACCGCAACGCCCGCGGGATGGCAACGGAAAGCCTCGCGAAAGGCTTCGGCGACGGTATGGTGTTCAGGCATCAGGCATTACTCCGGCAGTCTGTATTGGCGGGGG
>NZ_DEPM01000172.1:0-10783 GCF_002358775.1 Martelella sp. UBA3392 | reverse complement strand
CCCCCGCCTTTGCTTATTTCTTCTCGATCAGATCGTAGAACTGCCAGGTCCGGTCGGACCAGAGCCCACCGATGTCGCGGCCGGCGGATGTCACGATCGACGGCGCGATGGTGAAGTGGTTCGCAGCCACCATCATGTCGCGAAGGGTGCGCTGGATCACGCCGGCCCTGAGCCCGGCCCCGCCGGATGCGCGATAGGCGAAGTTGCAGACATCGACGCCGACCTCGTGGATCTGGGCCTTGGCCAGATGAACAAGGCTGACCTGGCGGGTGGTCATCATCTTGCCCGCCTCGGCACTGGCCTCGATATCGCCCCAGACCTCCATGACGAAGGCGCGCGCGGCGCGATAATTGGCTTCCGCGCGACCGTAGTCGTACCAGAACTTCTCGCTTTCCCCGAGCATGCCGGCCCGACCGGACTTGCTGCGGGCGAATTTGGCGATCTCGTCCAGCATGCGCCGGCCCGTGCCCATGGCCCAGCCGGTGTGACCGATCGATGCAAGACCGACAATGCCGAGGCTGAACAATTCCTTCAGACGCTGCGGCGGCGCCGACAGGATCGGAAACACCAGGTCATCGGGAATGAACACATCCTTGGCGGAATAGTCGATCGAACCGGTGCCCTTGAGGCCGAGCACATCCCAGTTGCCAAGCTGTTCATGCTCGCCGATCGGAGCATGGGCGCACATGACGATGACATTGCCCTCGGCATCCTTGGCCGGCTTGCCATTGCCATCATCGACGAAGCAGGCCGAATGTGACCAGGTCGCGTGGCTGAAGCCCGAGCCGTAGCTCCACTTGCCGGTCAGATCGTAACCGCCATCGACCTTCTTGAGCATGCCGAGCGGCGCGCCCTGGCCCGAGAAGCGATTGTCGCTGCCGGGTTCGAACAGCCGTTCGACCGCGCTGTCGGGCAGGAACGCCGCCGACATCGCGCCGATGCAGCAATGCACCATCGACACCCAGCCGGCCGAGCCCGACCACCAGGTCACCGCCTCGATCAGTTGCAGAACCTCGGTCGGACGCATCTGCGCGCCGCCAAGTTCTTCCGTGGCCATCAGATGCGAGAACCGCAGCGGTTTCAGCGCCTCGAAGCTTTCCTTCGTCAGTTCGCCCGCTTCCTCGTCCGCCGGTGCATTGGCTTCAAGCGTCGGGCCGATTTCCTCGATCTTTTTCAGGATGTCGCGATAATCGACGCTGTCGCCCCAGTATCCGGGCTTTACATGTTTGTTCATGTCATCTCCTCCTACGGTGTTTGTCCGGCGAGAAAGTCGCCGATTTTTGTCACGCTATCCGGCTGCTCCTGAAGCAGCAGATGGCCGGCGCCCTCGATCAGCAGAGCCTGGCCGTTCGGCAATTGCTCCACCCACAAGGGCATTTGGCTGGCCGGCAGAAGCCTGTCCTTGTCGCCCCAGACCACCAGCGCCGGATTGGAGATCCGGGCGAGCATGCGGCGCAGATTGGGGTGACCCATGCCGAAAGGCGCGCAGATCCGCCCGACGGTTTCTCCCTCGCGGGCGCGATCGGCGCCGAACTTTTCGGCGAAAGCCGGATCGGACCCGTCGGGGAAATATTGCAGCGCCACCTTGGGGTCGTGCGCCAGAAAGCCGGGAAGGTCCTGCGGCGCGATCGATCCGAGATCGGTCGCGGGATGGTCGGGATCGTTGAGCCCGGCCGGCGCGAGCAGCACGACACGGTCGAACCGGTCGCCGGCGACGGCGGCCAGTTCCGTGGCGAGCCAGCCCCCCATCGAGAAGCCGATCAGATGCGGCTTTTCCGGCAGGTCCATCGCGTCGAGCAGGTTCAGATAATGGATGATGATATCCATCGACCCTGAAACATGCGGTGCATCGCCGGAATAGCCCATGCCCGGATGGCTCGGGCAATAAACCCGAAACCGGTCGGAAAGCCCTTCGGCGAAATCGAAGCCTTCCAGCGTCGCCGCGCCATGCAGGAACAGCACCGGCTTGCCCTTGCCGATGGCTTTCACCACCGTATGAACGCCGCCGATCTCGTATTCTGATGTCTCAAACTGAACAGTCATATCCTCTCCTTCAGACAAGTTCGGGCTGGATCAGCACCTTGCATTGCGTGGTGCGTCGGCGCAGGCCTTCGAAGACCTGCGGCACGGGCGAAAGGCCGATGCGGTCGGTGATGATCGCCTGCGGTGCGACCACGGCTCCCTTAGCAAGCGCGTCGAGCGCCACGCCGAATTCATTGCCCTGATGGAAAAAGGCCGAAAAGATCAGGTCGATTTCCTTGGAGAGCGCCACGAACGGGTCCCATTCATCGCCGCCGACGCAAAGCCCGACGCCGATCACCTTGCCCTGCAGCCGGACAGCCTCGACGGCCGCCTGCAGAAGGCCGGGCTTGCCGACGCATTCGAAAACGATATCGGGCGGGCCGCCGCACTGATCGCTCAGATTTTCGGAAAGACCCGCGCCGGAAAGCGCAAAGCCCGTCGCCCCCAGAGCGCGCGCGCGTTCGGCCTGATGATCGTAGAGATCGGCCATCACCACGCTCGCAGCCCCCAGCCGCCGCGCCCAGAAGGCGACCAGCAGACCGATCGGGCCAGCGCCGAGAATGGCGACGCGATCGCCCGGCTTCATGCCGGAGCGGACGATGCAATGCAGCGCCACCGAAAGCGGCTCGGCGAGCGCGGCATCGCTTGCCGCAACGCCTTCGGGAAGCACGCGGCACTGACGCGCGGCAACGCAGACATAATCCGCATAGCCGCCGCCGATCAGCGTCATGTCCGGGCAGCGCGCCGGATCGCCGGCAAGACAACGCGCGCAGCGACCGCAGCCGCGCATCGGCACGACGGCAACCAGATCGCCCGCCTTCAGCATGTCGACGCCGCCGCCGGTTGCCACGACCTCGCCCGCGATTTCATGGCCAAACACAAAGTCGCCGGCAATGCCGAAGGGCTCGGGATCGAGGCTCATATGCAGGTCGCTGCCGCAGATGCCGCAGGCGGCCACCCTGAGCACGACCTCGTCGGGCGCCGGCGTCGGATCCGGCCTGTCGCCGACGCGCAGCGGCTGACCGACGGTGTCGAAGATGACGGCCTTCATGCGCTCTCCTCCTTCTCGACAATCAGATGGCGCCGGATCGGAAACCATGGCGCGTCCCAGCGTTTGGAGATCATCCCCCAGATGCCGGTGCGGGCATAGAGCGCGACCAGCACCGTCATCACGCCGAGAACGATGAAGTAGCTTGCGCCGTATTCGCCGAAGTAACGATCCGCGATGAAATAGATGAGCGCGCCGATCAGAACGCCTTCGATCGTGCCGATCCCGCCGATCATCACAATAAAGATCGCGACATTGGACCACATCGGGTCAAAGGCCGAGGCGGGATTGATACGCAATTGCGCCATGAAATAGACCGAACCGGCAAAGCCGCATCCCACGGCGGCCGCGATATAGACCATGAAGCGCAGGCGGCGGACATTGACGCCCTGGCTTGCCGCCGCCACCGGGTTGTCCCGCATGGCGATCAGCGCGAGGCCGAAGCGCGAGCGCAGGAACCAGTAGCCGCCGCCGATGGCGACGAAGATCATCAGCGCGCAGAGAAGCGACATGGCGATGTTGCGCTCAAAGGTGGAATAGTCGCGCATCACGCTCAGGGACATGCCGGCCCCGGCATTGACCCAGCCAAGATTGGACGCCACGAGACGGAACACCTCGGCGACCACCCATGTACCGATGGCGAAATAGGGCCCGTCCAGCCGGTGCAGCAGCATGTAGCAGGGAACGGCCAGCACCGCGGGCGCCAGCAGCGACAGGCCGATGGCGAGGAACGGGTTGATGCCGAAGGTCTGCGCCATGACGAACAGCGCATAGCCGGCCGCGCCCATGAACGCCTGCTGGCCGACCGAGACCAGCCCGGCATAGCCGGCGAGCAGGTTCCACATCTGCGCCGCCAGAATGTAGCAGCACAGTTCGAGCACCATGCGGATCGTGCCGGTCTTGGCCCACCACGGCATGGCCGCGAGCGCCACCAGGGCGAACATGAACAGGCTCAAGGCGATAATCCCGGAGACGGTCTGACGCCGAACCTTGATTCTGATCTGCGCTTGATCCGCGCCGGGTGCGATAGAATGAGAAGTCATGGTTCACGCTCTCCCGAACAGGCCCTGGGGGCGCACGGCTAGAATCAGCAGGAAGACGAGATGGCCGGCCAGAACGCCGAAGCCCGGATCCAGGCGAAAGCCTACAGCCTGGGCGATGCCCAGCACCATCGAACCGGCGAACGCGCCCCAGACCGAGCCCATGCCGCCGATGATCACGGCCTCGAAGGCGTAGATCAGCTGCGCGCCGCCATCGGCAGGCGCAACCGTCGAACGCAGCGCCTGAAACACGGCCGCAAAGCCGAGAATGCCGACCGCGATTGCCGTTGCCGTGGCATAGACGGTTTTGGCGTTGACCCCGGTCATCGACGCTGCCTCGACATCCGCGGCGGCGGCCCGGAGCGCCCGGCCGAAACGCATGCGCTTCAGCATCAGGTCGAGCGCCAGCGTCAGGCCGACAGCAACCAGCAAAACGAGCACCGGCAGAAGGCCGATATAGATGCCGCCGATCTGGATCGACTGGCTTTCTATCCCCCCGCCCGGCAAAGAGCGGCTGTTGGCCGACCAGATCTGCAGCATCAGGTTCTGCAGCGCCAGCGACAGGCCGAAGGTCGCGATCAGCGACGGCAGCGGGTCCTCTCCCACCACCCGGTTCAGCACGGCGCGCTGGAGAAGCCAGCCCATCGCCACCGCCAGCGGCACCAGCGCCGCCATCACCGTGAACGGACCGAGCCCGAAGGCCGAGGCCAGAGAAATGCCGATCAATGACAGCAGGATCACCAGATCGCCATGGCTGACATTCACGATCCGCATGACCCCGAACATCAAGGCCATCCCAAGCGCATACTGCGCGTACATCCCGCCCAGCAGGATGCCCTGTACAAGTGCGTCAAACCACTGCATGGCCACCCCCGAAATAGGCTTCGCTGATCTGTTCGCGCGTGACATCATCGGAGCGTCCGCTCAGCGTCACGCGCCCTTCAAGCATGCAATAGAGCCGGTCAGAGGCGCTCTTCGCCAGCCCGACATCCTGCTCGACCAGCACGATCGACGTCCCCTGAGCCCTGATTTCCGGCAGAACGGCGTAGATTTCGCGGATGACCTTAGGCGCGAGGCCGAGGCTGATCTCGTCGCACAGCAGAAGGCGCGGCTGGCACAGCAAGGCCCGGCCGATCGAGACCATCTGCTGCTGGCCGCCGGAGAGGTTTTGAACCGGCACGCGCCCCTTCTCCACCAGTATGGGAAAAAGCTGCTGCACCCTTTCCAGCGTCCAACCGCCCTTGCGGCCCCTGCTGCCGACCTGATCGATCGCCACCCGCAGGTTGTCGTTGACGGACATGCCGGTGAACAGCCGCCGTCCCTCCGGAACGATGGCGACCCCTTTCTGCACCATCTGGTCGGTAGGCGTGCCGCCGATGGGGCGACCGTCGAGGCTCACCATGTCCGGCTTCACCGACAACAGCCCCATGACCGCCCGCAGGAAGGTCGACTTGCCGGCCCCGTTGGCGCCGATCAGCGCGATGATCTCGCCTTCGTCGATGGCGACATCGACATCGTAAAGCGCCTGAAAATCGCCGTAGCGGGCGACCAGACCATGTGTTGACAACAATTCCGTCATGCCTCGACCCCCATGTAAACCCGCATGACATCGGGGTTCGCGATAACTGTCTTGGGATCGCCTTCCGCGATCTTCTCGCCGAAGTTCAGCACCAGAAGCCGGTCCGCCACCGCCATCAGCGCATGCAGAACATGCTCGATCCAGATGATGGTGACGCCGCGATCGCGGATCTGCGCAATCAGGGCGACGAGCTCCTTGGATTCCTCGTCGGTCAGCCCGCCGGCGATTTCGTCCAGCAACAGAAGCTTGGGCCCCGAGGCCAGAGCCCGGGCAAGCTCCAGCCGCTTGCGGTCCAGGAGCGGCAGGGACCCGGCCAGTACATTGGCCTTGTTCAGCAATTCGCAATCGCTAAGCACCTGCGCGCAAAAATCATAGCTTTCGGCCTCGGACCTACCGCCGCCGAAGGCCGAGGCGACGAGCAGGTTTTCGAAGGTCGTCATTCCCGAATAGGGCTGCGGAATCTGGTAGGTCCGGCCGATCCCCATCTGGCAGCGGCGGTGGGGCGGCTCGCCTTTCAGCAAGACCTCCCCAAGCCTGATCTCTCCGCCGGAGGGCTTCAGATCGCCGCTGATCATGTTGAACAGCGTGGTCTTGCCGGCGCCGTTCGGGCCCAGTATTCCGAGAACCTCGCCGCGATAGACATCGAAGTCGACATCATGCAGCACCCGGAACGCGCCGAAGCTTTTCGATACGTTCCGGGCCTGAAGAAGCCGTTGGCGGTCGCCTGTTGGCTGTTGCATCTGCATCCTACCAGTTCAGCGCCACGATCTTCTGCTGCGGCTCGAACAATTGGTTGACGCTGTTGTCCACGATCCTGAGGTCGTAAGGCCATTTCTCGCCCTTGACCCACTGGCCGCCGAAGATCGGCGTGGTGCAGACATTCTTGTGCGGCTGGCCCGAAAAGTTGATGTGGCCGACCACGGTGTCCAGATCGGTCGCCGCCAGCGCCTCGCGGTTGGCCTCGCGATCCAGAGGATCGGCCGAGCGCTTGAGCACGTCGATCGCGACTTCCAGAACGCTGTGCGAATAGCCGAGCGGCTGCGTCCACTGCCGGTTCTGCTCGCTTTCCCACTGATCGGCGATTTCCCGGCTGGTCTGCCCGGTAATCGAGGACTTGAAGGGGAAGGCGGGCGTCCACCAGACCTCGGTCGTCATGCCGTTGCCGAGCGGCCCCATCGCCTCGACGCTGCCGGGGAACAGCAGCGCCGCCGCCACGGTCACCGCTTTCGGCTTGAACCCTTGTTGGTTGCACTGGGTGACGAAGGTCTTGAGGTCGTCCGGATAGGTGATGCCGCCGATGATATCGCAGCCGGCCTGCTTGAACGTTGCGATCTGCGCCGAAAAGTCATTGGTGCGCGGCTGGAAATAGCCGGGGATGGTGACCTCGTAGCCCGCGGCGCGGGTCGGCACGGGCAGGCCGTATTCCTCGTTGCCCCAGGTTTCGCCATCGATGTTCTGCGGAAACAGCATGCCGACCTTGCGGTTGGTCTCCAGCCCGTTCCACAGGCCGACAAACGTGTTCAGCGCCTCGTCCAGCCCCCAGAAGAAATGGTAGGTCCAGTCGAATTCGCCGCCGCCGCGCGGCATGATCACGGCCTGCCAGGGCGCGCCCGCCGAGATCGACGGCGTCTCGTAAAGCTCGGCCTGCTCCATGGCCGGCAGGATGGTGTCGGTGGTCGATGCCGGCACGAGAAGATGGACTTCGTCGTTCAGGATCAGGTCGCCGGCGATTTCGGCCGCCTTGTTCGGGTTCGACTGGCTGTCACGCTCGAGAATTTCAATCTCATAGACGTCGCCATTGGCCGATTGCAGTCTGCCGCCCAGCGCCTCACGGATTTTCTGGACGGTATAGCCGTCGGTTTCCCCGAACAGGCCGAGCGGCCCGGTTTCGGGGGTAATATAACCCATGCGGATCTTGCCCGCCGTCTGGGCGCGCAGCACCGCCGGCGACCCCAGAACGCTCGCCGCAAGGCCCGCACCCATGCCGCGCAGCACGCCGCGACGGGTGGGCCGGATCAGTTTGTTGATATAAGCCATTTCTGTTCTCCTCTCCGATATATTTCTGGCGCATCGCCCGCCGCTCCCTGGCCGGCCGCGCGCCCATTTGCCTGTCAGGTCATGCGGATCAGCGAGCCGCCATCGATGACCACCAGTGAGCCGGTCATGTAGGATCCGGCCGGCGAGGCCAGCAGCAGGGCCAGGCCCTTGATGTCCTCGACATCGCCGATCCGGCCGATCAGGGACTGCGCTTCGAAAGCCGCGCGGTCTTCCTTGTTACGCAGGCGGCCGCCGGCGATATTGGTGATGAACGGGCCCGGCAGGATCGCGTTGACGCGGATGCCGTAGGCCCCGAGTTCCATCGCCATGTGGCGGACGAAATGGTTCACCGCGGCCTTTGCCGGCATGTAGGACGTTCCGACGATGCTCTCGTTGATTTCCGAGGCGATCGAGGAGGTCACGATGATCTGCCCGCCGCCGTTCGGCTTCATGTGGCGCACGGCGTTCTTGACCGTGCTGTAGACCGAAGTGAGGTTGATCTCGATGCCCCGGTCCCACTGTTCGTCGGGGATGTTCTCGATCGCGCCGTCGGGATTGCGCTCGCCCGTGGGCGTCATGAAACCGGGCCCCGGATCGATGCCGGCATTGGCGTAGACCGTGTCGATGCGGCCGTGTTTTTCGGCCACCGCGTCGAACGCCACCGCCAGACCGGGACGGTCGGCGACATCGACCGTCAGGCCCCAGACGTCACCGCCCGTGGCTTTGATTTCGCTGACGGTCTTCTCGGTGCCCGCCTGATCCAGATCGAAGATGCAGACCCGCGCGCCCTGCGCGGCCATGATCTCCGCATAGGCGCGGCCGATGCCGCTGGCCCCGCCCGTCACGATCACGGATTGACCGCGCACGTCGAACATCTGTTCAAGCATCGTCAAGACCTCCCTGCCTGCTGATATGTCAACAGGAGACCGCCCTTCATGCAGGGGCAGTCATCATCGATCCGGAACGCCGGACCGACCTCCTCCTGTTTTCGCGACCGCCCTTCTCCCTGGGGCAAGATCGCGCTCCTGACGCACATAACGCCGTCATAACCGGATCAAGTCAAATGCGGAAAACAGCGGAAAATATAACTCGCCGCTATATTGATCGCCGTGACCCGCTTCTGTCGCGGTTTTCGGCGGCGGCCGGGTTCACCGGGCCGCGACAAGCGTGTGGTTTTCGCCTTCGCTGTTGAGATAGCGTCGGACGGGGAGCGGCAGTCTCGGCGATCTCTCCGGGATCAGGCCGCACGCCTCCAGCAGTCCGCGTTTGTCCGGGTTCGGCCCGACCGCCCGCCAGATGGCGCGCGTGGAATAGGGCAGGTTCTCTTCGCGCCAGGAAACGCCGGTGGTCACGCCGCGCAGATAGGTGCGCTGGTGCTCGGCGAACGGCATCAGCGTCGTCTGACACAGGAAGGAATGCTCGCTCATGCCCCGCTCGACGATAAACAGGCGGTTGCGCCAATAGGCGGCCAGCCCGACATATTTCGAGAACTGACGGATCTCCTGGTCTCCGTCATGGATCCGTTCGATCGATTTCACCGTGATCTGGCCGCCCCGTTCTTCGATCCTGGTGCAGCTTTGGACGATTTTCCCAGGCCATGACAGGCTTTTGTGGTAAAGCTCGTAATAGCCGACATACTGGCGCAGTTCCTGCAGGTCGCCGGGGAAGCCCTCCCGCAACACGAAATCCGGGCCGACGGTTTCCGCCGGCGCCTCGAGTATGCTCTGGAAGCGTTTTTCCGACGCCAGGAAATCCTGTGGCTTCAGACCGAAATAGCGCGCGATTTTCCCCGTATTATAAGGTGACGGACGGGATTGTCCCGCGAGATAGCGGTTGAACTGCTGCCGGTTGATGCCGATTTCGCGACAGATCGCCGTAATCGACGGCCGGGTATTGCAGGCGAACCGCAGATTGGCCGCAAAGTGACTGTTATCGCGTGATATCATCGGGTATCGAGCCTGGCCATGGTAGCGTCAATTAGCGTCAAACCGCTTCAATAAGCGAAGTTGTCTGGCTTCCGCAACCTGCTTATGTCTTCGCCCATGATTTTTGACGGTCTCGTCAACTGCGCCTTCAGGCATTCCGCCACGGCATTTTTCGACTATCATGGCCGCTTTCTTGCGGCGGCACGCACGCAATGCTTACAAACAGGGGAAACCAGATGAAAAACAAGAAAGCCTCCATTCCGCAGACCGGCCTCAACCGCCGCACCTTTCTCGCTTCTGCCGCCGCCGCCGGGTTCGCGGCCACCGCTTCCGGGCTGCTGATCCCACGCGAGAGCCTTGCGGCCGACGAACCGCAGCGCGGCGGTCACCTCGTTCTCGGCCTCGACGGCGGCCAGACCACCGATATTCTCGATCCCGGCACCTATGCCGGCAGCACCATGTTCCTGGTCGGCTTCACCTGGGGCGACCGGCTGGTGACCACCGATCCGGTATCCGGCGAGGCGTTGCCGAGCCTAGCCGAAAGCTGGACCTCGTCCGACGATGCGAAGACCTGGACCTTCAAGCTGCGCAAGGATGTGCGCTTTCATGACGGCACGCCGTTCACCGTCAACGACGCCGTGCAGACGCTGCGACGCCATTCCGACAAGGATTCCACCTCCGCCGCCCTCGGCCTTCTCGAAGAGATCGAGACCATCGAGGAAAGCAGCGGCGATCTGGTGATCACGCTGAAGAACGGCAATGCCGACCTGCCGCTGATGCTGACCGACTATCATCTTCAGGTTCAGAAGAACGGCGGCATGGATGATCCCAACAGCGCCATCGGCACGGGCCCCTACAAGCTGGAAAGCTTCGAGCCGGGCATCCGCATCACCTTCACGAAGAACGAGGATGACTGGAACGAGGATCGCGGCTTTGTCGACAGCGTCGAGGTTCTCGTCATAAACGACAACACGGCCCGCATCGCGGCGCTCTCCTCCGGCAAGGTGCATTTCATCAACACGCTGAGCCCGAAGACGATGTCCTTGCTGTCGCGGGCGCCGAATATCGAAACCATCAGCACCAAGGGCAAGGGTTTCTATTCCTTCCTGATGCATGGCGACACCGCGCCCTT
>NZ_DEPM01000122.1:0-15531 GCF_002358775.1 Martelella sp. UBA3392 | reverse complement strand
AGAGCCCGATCTGAAAGTTATTGAGTGATATCAGTGGGATGTGATTCCGTCGGATTGTCAAAGATTCGATGGAGGCCACTATGTCCTGGACTGATATCACCCGCGCTGAGCATAACCGCAAATCCGACCGCTATCCAACCGATTTGACGGACGCCGAGTGGGCTGTGGTGTCACCGCTGGTTCCGCGCTCGCGGCCGGGTGGCCGGCCCCGCACGAGCGACATGCGCGAGGTGATGAACGCAATTCTCTACATCGCTGGCGGCGGCATCCCATGGCGAATGCTGCCGAAGGATTTCCCGCCTGTTTCCACGGTACGGGGTTATTTCTACCGCTGGCGCAACGATGGAACGTTGGCGCTGATGAACTTTGCGCTGGTGCAGGTGGCGCGGGAACTTGAGGGCAAGGAACCGTGTCCGAGTGCCGGGATCATCGACAGTCAGAGTGTAAAAACCACTGAAAGTGGAGGCGTTTGTGGGTACGACGCGGGCAAGAAAACCAAAGGGCGCAAGCGTCATATTGTGACTGACACCAACGGATTCATGGTCGGATTGCTGGTGCATAGCGCTGCAGTTCAGGATCGCGACGGGGCGGTGCCGACGCTACAATCGATCCGCCGCTTCTATCCGTTCTTGCGGCACATCTTTGCAGACGGTGGATATGCGGGTGACAAGCTGAGACAGTCGCTGACGGGCAATGGCGATTGGACGATCGAAGTTGTCAGGCGCTGCGACGACCAGAAGGGCTTCAAAGTGCTTCCCCGCCGTTGGGTTGTCGAACGCACGTTCGCATGGCTGGGGAGGTCCCGTAGGCTGGCCAAGGACTGGGAGAAATCCATCCAGAGTTCAACAGCATGGACCCTCATCGCCCATATCCGCATTCTCATGCGGCGGCTGGCAAGGCATTGCGATCAATGAATAACTTTTGAATCGGGCTCTCAGAATGCCAGATTTCTTTCTTATTTCTGGACTGTTTCTATCCGCGGTTGTTGATCGTCCTTGGCGGCGATTTGTTGATCGCCGCTTGGTCCACTACATGTATTTCTACGCGCTGTCAGTTCGTGGCGCATACAGCGATATCGTTGTGTACAAATATGAACGACAAAACTGCACCTCCGACGATTAGTGTCGGAGGTGCTTGAACACGAAGGCTGCCCAAATGATCGAGGTTCTCAAACATCCCACCTACGCCCGCTTATTTTCGGCGCAGGTCATCGCCTTGCTGGGAACGGGCCTGTTGACCGTTGCCTTAGGCCTGCTTGCTTTTGATCTTGCAGGCGACAGAGCAGGAGCCGTCTTGGGAACCGCTTTTGCCATCAAAATGATGGCCTATGTAGCTCTCGCGCCAGTAGCAAATGCTGTTTCTGAGAAATTCCCCCGCAAAGCGGTGTTGATAGGTGCTGATCTTGTTCGCGCAGCGGTGGCCTTGCTTCTGCCCTTTATCGACGCCATCTGGCAAATCTACTTGCTGATTTTTGTGCTACAGGCCGCCTCGGCTACGTTCACACCCGCATTTCAGGCGATTATTCCTGACATTCTGAAAGATGAGAAGGATTACACCAAGGCTCTATCGCTCTCGCGGCTCGCCTACGATCTCGAGAACCTGATAAGTCCTGCCCTCGCAGGACTCCTTCTAACTTTCATGAGTTATCATTGGCTATTTGGTGGCACTCTGATTGGCTTTGTCGCTTCCGCAGTGCTTGTCTCGATAACGAGTATTCCGTTGGCCATTCAACGTGAAAAACCCAGGCCATTTCTTGAACGACTGACAAGAGGATCGAGGATCTATCTAGCCACACCACGCTTACGAGGGCTGCTCGCTTTGAACTTAGCAGCGGCAGCGGCTGGTGCTTTTGTCATCGTGAACACCGTAGTGATTGTCCAAGCAGGCTATGGAGCAAGTCAAAAGGATGTTGCATACGCTCTCATGGCATTTGGCGGCGGCTCGATGTTGGCTGCGCTTTTGCTTCCACGGCTTCTCGACCTCATTGTTGATCGAACGCTCATGATTGTAGCAGCATTTCTTCTGACCGCGCTCACCATTGGCCATGCATTCTACGTGCTAATCAATGGTTTGTCTCGATGGGAGTTTTTTCTATTCGCTTGGGCTGTAAGTGGGGCGCTGTATTCGGCAATACTCACACCCTCTGGCCGACTGCTCAGAATTTCTGCACACGCCGAAGATAGGCCATCCATTTTTTCGGCACAGTTTGCCTTATCCCACGCCTGTTGGCTCTTGACCTATCCAATAGCAGGGTGGGCAGGACAGGCTTTTGGACTGGCTGCAGCAATGATCATTTTAGGGTTCATTGCATTGATTGGATCAGTTAGCGCGATCTTCTTATGGCCATCTGGTGACACGAACGAGCTGGTACATGACCACAACGATCTTTCGCCTGATCATCCGCATCTGCGGGAATATCAGGCTGTTGGGAAACGGCATCGTCACCTTTTTGTAATCGACGACGAGCATCGCGCTTGGCCTACACACGGTTGATCATCGCATAGCAAAAATGAACCTATTTACGCCGCCGTTCTCTCATAGAGGAACGCCTCTGAGATGACAGAACCCTAATGGTGCGAGGTCACGCGAGTGCTTGAACCTCCACCAATTGGACTTGTCGCGGTTTGATGCCGCTCCTTTGATAGCATTTACTGCAACAAAGGAGACGAACTATGGGACTGAAACGGACGGACGAATTTCGCCAAGATGCGGTGCGTATCGCGCTGACCAGTGGGCTTACACGTAAACAGGTCGCTGATGATCTGGGTGTCGGCATGTCGACGCTGAACAAATGGATCACCGCGCATCGAGATACTGATGTGGTGTCGAAAGAGGATCTGAGCCTCGCACAGGAGAATGATCGGCTTCGGCGCGAGGTCCGCATCCTCAAGGAGTGTAGATATGCCGTTACTCGCGGGACATTTCCTATAACCTCCCATATTTGGGAAGAAGGAGATGTTTATGAACAGGGATCAGCGCGAGATACAGCGCAAATTGCGGATACTACGGTACGCCGGTCAAATTGGTAGCGTTGTGAAAGCGTGCCGCTACTTTGGTGTTGGCCGTTCAAGTTTCTATCGTTGGCGCCAAGCTTATGCTGAACGCGGAGAGGCTGGCCTGATCAATGCACCGCCGATCCCCAAGTGGCATGCAAATAGAACGCCACCTGAGCGTGAAGAAAAGGTGCTTTATCTGCGCCGCAAATATCACCTCGGCCCGATGCGGATTGTTTGGTATCTTACGCGTTACCACGACATCAAGATGTCTGACGCCACCGTTTCGCGCATTTTGCGCCGCCATGGGCTAAACCGGCTGCCGCGGGGAACAAGGATGCGCAAGGTTCACACAAAGCGGTATCAGAAACAGGTTCCCGGACACCACATCCAGATGGACGTCAAGTTCCTGACATTCATCGGACAAAAGGGCGAAAAAGTACGGCGTTTCCAATATACCGCGATTGATGATGCGACGCGTGTGCGGGCGCTCAAAGTCTATGAAAGACACACCCAAGCCAACGCGATCGACTTCGTTGATCACATCATCGAAAAATTCCCGTTCAGGATCCGGGAAATCCGCACGGACAACGGACATGAGTTCCAGGCGAAGTTCCATTGGCACGTCGAAGACCTTGGCATCCGGCATGCATATATCAAACGCGGCACACCGCAATTGAATGGCAAAGTCGAACGGTCGCATAGATCGGATGGACAGGAGTTCTATCAACTCCTCAGCTACAAAGGCGACGTCGATCTCGAAGCCAAACTGGACGAATGGGAGCGCTTCTACAATTTCCACAGGCCGCACGGCGCGCACAACGGCAAAACGCCTTACGAAGCACTCAGAGAAAAGCTATAACTGGAAATCGAGATGTCCCACGGGTAACCGCACCTTACACATCGGTTTCGTCAACGCATGCGGAACACTTTGCGTCGGAGGAAGCATCCATTGACACGGCGCTCGCCATCTCCAAAGCCATCGCGGTTCCCGTCACGCCATGGGCGACCGACCCACCCAAAAAGGCAAGCGCGAGGCACATCGCTGCGAGACGGAACCGGATGCTCATGGTGTCGACATAATCCTTTTGGCGGCGTGTGTCCACCTGGCATGGCGGCGGACGGATCACATTTATGTTTTCACGTCCGCAACCGACCTCAAATCCTGCGTTAAAATGGGGCCGGAAAACGGCAGGCTGCTCAGCCGGCGGCGGTCTGCGGTGGCCATCGGGCAAATTGCGACGGCCGATCACGCCGGGCGAAACCGGTTCGGTCCCGCCCGGCGCATGCGCCCGTCAGCCGACGGCGGCCTCAAGGCATTCCAGAATTGCGGTCCAGCCGCCCCCTATGGCTGTCCCGCGCTTCCTCGCTGTGGAATTTCACCTGATGCAGCGTGACTTCGGTGACGCCGGGTTCGGGCTCTGCGAAATCAATGGTGACGACGCTGTCGTCGAGCGAATGCGGCGATTCCCAGGTGAAGGCCAGCCGCGAATGCGGATCGATCTCCAGATAGGTGCCGGCGTGCGGGATCTCCTTCTCCCCGGTCGACATGAGGATCGAGAAGCGGCCCACGAACACAAAAATACCGGGATAAAGTCCGGCATTTTCAGAGAGCGGTTGGTGCGCGGAATCAGACAGGCTCTGCACGTTGTTCGGGGTTGAGTTTGGGCGAGTTTCCTGGTGCGACGTTTTGAAAAGCCCTTTTGAGTCAGATACAGAGCCGGGTGGTATAACGGGTCCGCGACATTCCGGCGCACGAAGCTTTGAGCACTTGAACCTAAGGTGCTAGAGGTTGTAGCAAGTGGCGCGACAGCGTGGTTTTCCGCGCCGGGTTCGCATATTGGAGAGCGCCGGGTTCGCATATTGGAGAGCAATGAAAAAAATCTTACCAGCGGCAGGAGTGCTATTGGGGGCTGTGACACTTGCGAACGCACAGGGGCACGGCGCCCACGTAGCCGACGTGCTGATACATGAGTCCAGCGGTTGGTGCGGCGGCTGGGTGGCGCGAATGCCGGAGGCGGGCTTCACTGTGAATGTGCAGAATGTCTCGGGCGACACACTCAATGCCGCCAAGGAGGCATCGGGTTTGCCCGGCGATCTCTGGGCCTGTCACACCGCCAGTGTTAGCGGATACACTGTCGAAGGCCATGTGCCTGTCAGTGAAATCACGCGCCTGCTGAATGAACGCCCGGCAGCCCTGGGCATCGCGACCCCTGGCATGCCGACCGGTTCGCCGGGCATGGAAAATGGTGACGAGCTTGAAGCCTACGACGTGATGCTGGTCAATCTGGACGGTGGCGCGGAAGTCTATGCATCTTATCCGGGTTCTTGAGCGTTCTCGATCCTAACCGCTGGCGAAAGCACCCGCCACGACCAATTGACCGAAGCCTGGATTGGAGCCTCACGACTTCTGGTCCTGGGTTGGGGATCGCGGGCGGCGAAGTGCACTTTGCCAAAATCGTCCGAAACCCCGTTCTGGAGGCGCCGTGACCGCCGCAAGTTTCGATCCCTTCGGTCCGGCGCTCTCGCCGTTTGTTCTGGCGACACTCGCCGGGGCGATCTGGCTGTATCTGCGCGGTGCGACCCGTCCGAGGCTGATGCGCGAGCGCGTGGGTGTAGTCCGGCATACATTGGTCGCGGCCGGAGCGGCGCTTCTGGTGTTTGCCTTCAACGGCCCGCTGGCGACCGCCGGGCATGGCCTGTTTTTTGCGCATCAGGTGCAGCACCTCCTGATCCGGCTGCTCGGACCGATGCTCATCATTCTTGCCTACCCCTGGCCGGTCCTGCGCGCAGGGCTTCCGCACGGTTTGCGGCGCGGGTTGAGGCGGTTCGGCCACCGCCCCGCCGTCCGATGGGTGGTGCGCGTTCTGACCCGCCTCGACGTCAGTTTCGCCTTGCTGGTCGCCTCGCTCTATCTCTGGCAGGCGCCCGCACTGCACAACGCCGCCCTTGCAGCGCCGCCACTGGCGCTGGTGGCGCATATGGGCATGGCGCTGGCGGGTCTGCTCTTCTTCGCCGTCGTGCTCGACCGGCGCGACGCGCCCGAGGGCGCGACCCAGAGCCTGCGGCTACTGGCGCTCTTGGGTGTCATACTGTCGAACATCCTTCTCGGCTCGCTTACGACGTTGAAAGAGGCCGTGCTCTATTCCGGCTATGATATGGCCGGGCGGCTCTGGGGTTTTGCGCCACTGACCGACGAAATGGCGGGCGGCTTTACGATCTGGGTGCCCTCGTCGATGGTCATCCTCGCGGCGATCATGCTGGTTTTTAACGGATGGAACGCGGCCGAGGTCCGGCGCTGGAACGATCGCCACAACTGGACCGGATCGAACGCCGCAATGCTCGAATTTCCCGAAACCGCATATGAACTGCGCCTCAAGGTCGCCGATCCCAACCGCCGCATGGGATGGACTCTGGCGCTGATTTCGGCGGCGATGTTCGCAACCGTGATGATCACCGTTTCCACGATCGTCTACGCGCTCTAACCGCAGGATTTCGACGTGAGAACCGATTCAACTCCTCCCGGCGGAATGCCGCCGCCTCTCCGGTTGTGGGGCGCTCTCGCATTTGCGGCGACTGCATTGGCTCCTGAAGCCGCTCTTGCCCATGGCGGCGAAGGCCTAACCGCTGGCGCCGTCTGGTTTGCCTGGAGCCTGACGCCCGAAATCAGCGGCCCGATTCTGCTGATTCTGGCGGTCTACGCACGCGGTGCGTTTCGGCGGCGGTCGGTGGCGCGACCGGTGTCGATCGTCCGGCACGTGCTGTTTGCGACGGGCATGCTGACGCTTTTTCTGTCGTTGCAATCGCCGATCGACCCGATGGGCGAGCGGCTGTTCCTGGCGCATCAGATCCAGCATCTGCTGTTGCGCATGATAGGGCCAATGCTGGTCGTTCTGGCACGCCCGCAGGGCGTGCTTGTCGCCGGCCTGCCGAAACGTGCGCGCCGCGGAGTGGCGGCTCCACTGATGAAGAGCGGCGCGTTGGCGTCCGCATACAATCTGCTTACCCGCCCGCTTGTGGCCTTTGTCCTGTTCGTATTGTCGCTCTATGTCTGGCAGATCCCGCTGGTTCACAACGCCGCCCTACTCAACCCGTTGATTCATTGGCTGATGCACCTGACGATGCTGGCCGCTGGCCTTCTGTTTTTCGCAATGGTCTTCGGCAGGCGCGACGTACCGTCCGCGCCTCCGCACCTTCTGCGCATTCTGCTGCTCTTCGCGACGATCGTATCGAACATCATCCTGGGTGCGATCACGGTGTTCAAGACCACCGTTCTTTACACCGCCTACGACATCGAGGGGCGGCTCTTCGGCATCGCGCCGCTCACCGACGAGAACGCGGGCGGATTCATCCTCTGGGTGCCTGCAAGCATGATGATAGTCATCGCAATCGCCATCGTCATCCACGACTGGAACCTGACGGAGGAAAAGCGCCTTCGCCAGGGTTACGGCTATGCCGGACCGGAATACGACGCCCGGGGCCAAGGGACCGGAGATCGCACGCTCGTGTCGCCATCGAGCAAGCGGCTTGGCCTTCTCCTCGGCTTCACCGCCCTGACGATGTTCGGCCTTGCCATCGGGACGGGCGTTTTCGTTGTCTCACTTGGCTGACGCGCAAGGATGCAGAAAAGGGCTGAGAATGCCCCGCTATAATCGACCTAAAGACACCGCTTGTCGAACGCGAAATCCTGCCCTTCCGATTGATCCTATACGATGGTGGCAAAATCATCGTCGATGTGCCGTTCCTCGCAGCCGATGCGGCCGGGCCTATGCCATCAGCGCGGCAAGATCGCTCGGCGGCGTCGGGTTGCTGCTGTCGGAGTTTCGCCACTCACGGGGCCCGGAGTCCCGCGAAGTCGTGACGGCGCGCCGGGCCCCGATCAGTGCCGGGATGCCCGGAGCCCTCCGCGGAGGCGCGACAGGATCGCCGGTGCCGCCAGAAGCGCCAGGCTGCCCAATGCCCATAGAATGACGATCGCCGGTTTGGCCACGGTGCGAACCAGTCCGATCAATCCACCCGCCAGCCCATCGACATTGGCAACATCACGCAGGGCCGCTGCCTGCTGCCCCAGCCCGAACCAGCGGGCGGCCCCGGTGCCTGCATCGGCCAGCGGGCCGACGGCGCCGCCGAACCAGGCCAGCACCGGATCGACCAGAACGAAGGCGCCAAAGGCCAGCGCCGACCAGAGGGCGATACCAATCAGTATCACACCCATGGGAACGCGGGGACGGTCCGGAAACCCGTCGCGGCGTGGAAGATCGCGTTCGCCGCGATAGGCGGGCCGATCGTCGCGGTCGGGTCCGCGCCCCTCGGACCGATATCGGTGCTTGCCCATTTCATTCTCCTTTGCAACCCGGAACAGGTCTGCTCAATGCTTCTCGCCCTCGCCCTCGCCCTCAGCCGCCCTCAGCGCCGCGTCTTCGACCTGTATCGTGCAATGGCTGAGACCGAAGTCCTCGCGCATCGCCTTTTGCGCGGTCAGCAGGGTTTCGCGACCGCGCGCCATGTCCTTTACGACCAGATGACAGCTTAGCGAATCGAGACCCGAGGTCAGCGTCCAGACGTGCAGATCATGCACTTCGGTCACGCCGGGCAGGCCGAGAAGCCGCCGCTCCAGCAGGCTTATGTCGACCTCGGGAGGGGTGCCCTCCATCAGGATGTTGATAGCGCTTTTCAGCAGGATCCAGGTGCGCGGCACGATGAAGAGGCCAATGCCCGCGCCGATGATCGGATCGGCCAGGGTCCAGCCGGTGAACATGATCACCAGCGCCGCCAGGATCACCCCGACCGAGCCCAGCATGTCGGCCAGCACCTCGAAATAGGCGCCCTTCAGGTTCAGGCTTTCCTTCGATCCGGCATGCAGCAGCCGCATCGAGACGAGATTGACCGCAAGGCCCACGACCGCCACCACCAGCATCGGCCCGCTGAGGATCTCGGGCGGGGCGAGGAACCGCTGATAAGCCTCATACAGGATGTAGACCGTCAGCAGCAGCAGCACGACCGCGTTGGCCAGCGCCGACAGCACCTCCATCCGCACGTAGCCGAAGGTCTTTTCCGGCGTGGCGGGTAGTGCCGCGAAACGGATCGCGATCAGCGCCAGCGTCAGCCCGCCCACATCGGTGAGCATGTGCGCAGCATCGGCCAGCAGCGCCAGGCTGCCGGTCCAGAACCCGCCAATGACCTCGACCACCAGAAAAGTCGAGGTCATTGCCAGCGCCCATTTCAGGCTGCCGCTGTGACGCCCGGCGGCGGAGCCGGCTGCCCTGGTGGTCGTTTCCGCATGTCCTGCGCCCATTGCCGGCGTCTCCTGTTGTCTCGGGCAGACACCGTTTGCCCGTTCGCGTTTTTTTGGCCAAGGGGACTGCGTTAGTCGAACAGATCGTGCAACCAAGATTTGCGGCGATAACCACCGTGCTTGCCCTGGCCGCCGTGCTTGCCATAGCCACCGCGCCGGCCGTAGTCATCATTGTCGTAGCCGCGCGGATCGGGTTCGGGCGTGGATTGTGGCGGCGGTGGCGCCATTTCGGCCGCGCTCCGCTCTATAATCTTGTCCAGTTCGCCCCGGTCGAGCCAAACGCCCCGGCAATCTGAACAATAGTCAATTTCGACCCCCTGCCGTTCCGACATGGTCAGAGGTACTTTACAAACCGGGCACAACATGGATCTCACCTTTTCCTTTTTCCGCTCGGAATCCTTTGGTTCAAGTTCAATGGCCATGGGCCAAGGCTCCTTTTGCCATGCCCTCGCCGACCCGTTCGCCGCCGCGCGGCGCCGCCGGGCCCTGACCCTTGGCGCGCAACAGCCTGAGCGCGTTGGCGACCACGATCAGCGACACGCCGACATCGGCGGCGATCGCTCCCCACATGGTGGCCATGCCGAAGGCGGTCAAGCCCACGAAGGCGGCTTTGGTCGCCAGCGACAGACCGATGTTCTGGCGGATGATCCACATCGTGCGGCGCGAATGGCCGATCAGCCACGGCACCTTGCCGATATCGTCGGTCATCAGGGCGATGTCGGCGGTCTCGATCGCCGCGTCGGACCCGACCGCGCCCATGGCGATGGCGAAATGCGCGCGGGCCATGGCCGGGGCGTCGTTCACCCCGTCGCCGATCATCGCGACGACATCATATTGCGCCACCAGATCCTCGATCGCCTTGACCTTGTCTTCGGGCAGCAATTCGGCACGCACCTCGTCGATGCCGACCTCGGCCGCTACCGCACGGGCGGTGCGCTCGTTGTCGCCGGTCAGCATCACGATCTTTTTCACACCTTGCGCATGCAGTTTCGCGACAATGCCCTTCGCGTCGGGCCGGATCCGGTCGCGCAGCTCGATCAGGCCCAGGAGACCGCTCTCGTCGCCAACCGCCACCAGCGTGCTCCCGGCGCCCTCGATCCGGTCCACCACGTCGCGTGGCATACCGGCATCCAGCTTCTTTTCCCTGGCGAAGCGATCGGAGCCAAGCCAGATCATGCGGCCATCGTGCCGCCCCTCGACCCCGCGACCCGCCACGGTGCGGGTATCCTCGGCCGCCTTGTCCGCGATGCCGTCGCGTTTGGCGCGCGCCAGAATGGCCCGCGCCAGCGGATGCGACGACCGCGCTTCAAGCGATGCGGCGGCGGCCAGAAGGTCACGCTCGGAGGTATTGTTGAGTGGGTAGAGACCCGCCACTTCGGGCTCGCCCATGGTGATGGTGCCAGTCTTGTCCATCGCCAGTGCGGTCAGCCGCGCGGGCGCCTCGACATAGGCGCCGCCCTTGATCAGCACGCCGTTGCGCGCCGATGAAGCCAGCGCCGCGACGATCGACACCGGGGTGGAGATCACCAGCGCGCAAGGGCAGGCAATGACCAGCAGCACCAGCGCATTGTAGATCCAGAATGACCAGGACGCACCGAAAACCAGCGGCGGCGCCAGCGCGATGAGGATCGCCAGCACCATCACGATCGGGGTGTAGATGCGGGCGAACTTGGCCACCCATTGCTCAACCTCGGCACGGCGCGAATGTGCATCACCCACCATGCGGATGATCTTGGACAGCACCGTGTCGCTCGCCAACTTGGTCGCCCGAACGGTCAGCGTGCCTTCGCCATTGATCGTACCGGCATAGACCTCGTCGCCCGGCTCCTTCGTCACCAGCGCGCTTTCGCCGGTGATCGGGGCCTGATCGACGCCGCCCATGCCTTCCACCACTTCGCCATCCAGCGCGATCCGGTCGCCGCCGCGCACGACAAAGCGGTCGCCCACGGCAACTTGTGCTGCGGGAATATCCTCCTCGGTCCCATCTTCGCGGATCACCCGCGCCGTTGCTGGCGCGAGATCGAGCAGCGCCGCGACGGCATTGCGCGCGCGCCCGACGCTCCAGCTTTCGAGATAGAGCGAGAGCGAGAAGAAGAACGCTACCGTCGCCGCCTCGAAATACGCCCCAAGGCCGATGGCCCCGGCCACCGCGACGATCATCAGGAGGTTCATGTCAGGTGACAGCCGGCGCGCCGAGGACCAGGCCTTGGGCGCGACCAGCCAGGCGCCGAAGACGATGGCCAGCAAGAACAGCCCCATCTCGGCCAGCGGCATCGGCGTCTCGCCGTGATCGGAAAAGATGCCGATCAGGCCGGACAGACCGGTCTCGATTCCATGCCAGAGCAGCCCGGCGGCCCAGAAGCCGGCGCTGAACGTGGTAAAGAACTTCTGCCGCTTCAGATGCGCCGCCTGGTCGGCAGCCGCGGTATCCGAATTCCAGGGTTTGGCCGACATGCCGGTGCCGCCGATGAGCCGGATGATGCGATCGTCGGACAGCGGCTTGGCGCTTTCCAGAACCGTCATCCGACCGTTGATCACGTCAAAGGCCAAATGCTCGGCGCCGCCGACTTCCGGACCCAGCGCCTTGTTCAGGATCGCCACCTCTTCAGCGCAGTCGAGCCCGTTCACCCGAAAGCTGCGTCCGGCGGCATTGATCTTGCCGACAGGACCAATATCGCCACACATCGCATCGCCGCCTGAGCCGCAGCAAGCCGACTCATTTTTATGATCGTGTGTGTGTTTATCTTCGCTGTGTTCGTGTTTGTGTCCATCATGGGCCATGGGTTATCTCCGGCAAATAATCATATGGCCATGATTGTAAGAGCTATAGCAACTAGAGGTTCAATAGGGGTCCACGATTTTTTGCTCCTACTGCGTCATAAAAATTGATAGTTTCCGGGATCTCGATATTGGACTGCGCAGCAGGGACATCGTTCGAGACTTCGCGCCAGTGCTATTGTGAGGCTTCGGCGGACTGTTGAGATCGAGTTCGGCACATGCCGCTCCGGCCGCATCGGCGGCGCTGCGGGGTCGGTGACCTTCTGGAACGCCAGGCGCCGCGCACTTTGTTGCGGCGGCAGGTCCTGACGGGGAATCCTCGCCCTCTCGGCGATCAGGACTCCGTAGGCTGCAACGCAAAGCGTTGCATGGTGGTGGAAGCCCCGCCACCCGCGGCCCTCGTAATGACCGAGCCCAAGTTCCTGTTTGAGTTCCAGATAATCACGCTCGATCCGCCAGCGCATCTTGGTGAGATGCACCAGGCGATCGAAGGCGATGTCCTCGGGCAGGGTCGACAGCCAGTACTTCGTCGGTGCGACCTCCTCAAGGGGCCATTCGATCAAGTGCCACTCCTCGCGGCGGGGCTCTCTCCGATTGTAGTCGCGGTGCGCCGGACGTACGCGCATGCGGGCAAACAGTGGTGCCAGTGACGGCCTCCGGTTTCGGTCGTCGAAGGGGAAATTTGGATTCATTCTAAACTATACTGTTTGACTCCACTTTAAAGATACATTACCGAAAACCCTCCTGTTTAAAGCCGTGGGGATGATATGGCGCAAACCGAACACGACAACACCGGAGACTGTCCTGCAGCGGCCTACCTGCGTCAGCAGCCGGAAAACCTTGTCGTCAATGGCTATCGCAATTGGATTGCGGGCTTGGCTCACTCCGACTCTCGCTATTGGGATGCCGCCTGGTCGGCGCACGCCAAGGTGCTGGGCGCCATCGACGGACAAATCGCGCTGGATGCAATTGCATCCCTAGTGCGTCAGCTCGGGGCCTGCGTAACCTGCCCATTGCGCTTTTACAAGCCGGGCGCCGGCCATCTGTGCCGCGATGAATGCCTGGTGCTTGGCATGGTGTCGGGCGCGCAGCATGGCGACGAGGACAGTCTGGTTCAGTCGGCCAAGCTGCTCACCTGTTCCGAGGCCTGCGTCGAAGTTGTTGATCTGGCCAGTGCCTATGCGGCGGTTCTGCTCGGCCACAGCCAGGCGCACATTCCAGTGAGCGCAATCGTCGACATCGAAAGGAGATCCACCTTTGCTGCATCGCAGTCGAGTAACTCTCAACACTAATTAAACTGAAATAATCTGGAATACCGCAGCAGACCATGAATCGCTTCGCACACCTCATCGAACTTGGCCTTTTGGCGTCCACCACCATGACCGGCATCGCTATTGCCGACGTTACCCCCAAGGCGCGTCATCGCGCACTATGCCGATGTCGCGGAAGCCTGGAGGAGTAGAGCGTTCCGACTGCGACAGCCCCATTACCGGAAACGCCAAGAGCCGAAGACAGGGATATCTCGTCGCCATCGAGACCGCCGAGCGATTGAATTTCGCCATCAACCCAGCGAACGGCCTGATCATAATAACCCTTCCGGGATTTCCCTACGATAATGCTGCCGTCCCAGGAAATATCGTTGGCCTCGGTGAGCTTGTCGTCCAGCGTGGGCAGCGCCTGCATTCCGGTCTGTTCCGTCCAGCTGAAGGCGTTCCTTTTGTAGTCGCCCGTCATCGCGATGCCGACAACCACCGAACCGTCATAATTGGTTGCAGTCGGCTGGTCGGTCTTTATGGTCTCTCCGCCCGGCAGAAAGCCGAGGCTCTGCATGCCTCCAGCCTCGGTCCAGCGGAAGCTTTCCCCGCTAAGAAAACCGTCGAAACCGACGACGACATTGCCATCCCCGGAGACGGCCGTTGCGTTTGAGGAGACGCCGTCAGGAAGTGTGCCAAGCGACTGGAAGCCGCCTGCCTCGTTCCATCGATACGCGCCGGCCAGTCCGAAAATGGCGCCCGCAGCCTTGCCGACGATTACGCTGCCATCGGCGGAAATATCGGAAGACGTGTAGGATTCGGCCTGGATAAGGGGCGAATTAGCGGGTCGATCACCCACCGGTTGCACGCCGCCCGCCGCGGTCCAGATAAACCCGCTCTGGATACTCTGCGCATAGCTGCGATAAACCGTGCCGACGAATGCGCTGCCATCGGCGGTGAGGCCGCCGATCTCAGCCCTGTCGGTAAGGCCCGTCGAGTAAGTCGAATCCTCGGGATCGCCGTAGTAGGAACGGATTTCCTGCGCGGCATTCATGGTCAAAATGCCGGCGGCTTCCTGCGCGTGAGCAGCGTTTACCGCAAGAAGCGATAGCGAGGCCAACGCGGTTGACTGGAAAAACCTCTTGTTTATCTTCGCCGTCATTGAAAATTGCCCTTACGTTAGTCTATGTTGTCTAACGTAGAAGTAGCGGAGCGCAGGCTGGAGCGGCATCACCTGAACAGGTGAGGTGGAAGCCGCGCGGCAATGATATAGAGGTAAGTAAATCGGCCCCACGGAGACGCCACTCAGTTGCTCAAGAGTCTGACGCCATTTACGATTCTCGTTCTTTCCATCCTTGGCGGGCTCGTAATGGCCTTTGTTGCTCTTTTTGTGGCGCTTGACCGACCGTGGCTCGGCGTGACCTTTTCCGCCGAAGACTGGTCCGCGATTGTCCGCATTGAGTCCGTGGCATCCGACGGGCCAGCCGGCATGCTGCCGCCGGGCGCGGCAGTGGCCACAATCGGCGACATGATGCCCGAACCGGGCGACCTTATCGAGGAACCGGACGTGGCCGAGAGCTACAAGGCGCTTTCCCGCTTCTTCGAACGGCAGGCGCTTTTGAGCCGGATTATCGGCCGCGAGCTTGTCGCCATCACCACGGCGGAACCCGAGGCCTCGAAGGTTCTGGTGAAGCCTGCCGCGCATCGCCCGCTCACGAGCCTGCCCGGGGTCTTCTGGGTTCAACTCCTCACCGGGCTGGCCACGCTTGTCATCGGCGCCTGGGTCTGGAGCCTGCGTCGTCATGATGCGGCTGCATGGCTGCTGGCGGTGGCAGGCTTGTCTATCCCCGTCTCAGCTTTTCCCGCAGCCATCTATTCCTCGCGCGAACTGGCCTTGCCGGGCGGTCTTTTCCGCGCGCTGACCGCCATCAACCATTTCGGAACCCCGGTTTTCGGCGTTGCCATGCTGGCGCTGTTCCTGATCTATCCGCGCCGGCTGGTTTCAAACCGCGCTCTCTGGCTGTTGCCGATCGTGTTCGGGGGCGTGTGGACACTCGACACCTTGCAGGTCGTTTTTCGCGGTCCGGTGGAGGCGATGCATGTGTCGATTGTCATCCTGATGGCCGCCATCATGATGAGTGCCGTCGCGCAGTATTTCTTCGGTCGCCGCGACCCCGCCGCGCGCGCGCCGCGATCCGCTGGTTTGCCCTGT
>NZ_DEPM01000233.1:2724-7647 GCF_002358775.1 Martelella sp. UBA3392 | reverse complement strand
GATGAGGGGTGCAACCCCGGACAAAGACAATTCAGGAGAACACGAAAATGGCGATTGAAGGCAAAGACGAGAAATATTCCGGCCGCATCCGGCTCGGCATGGTGGGCGGCGGATCGGGCGCGTTTATCGGCGGCGTGCACCGCATGGCGGCGCGCCTCGATGATCACTACACATTCATCGCCGGCGCGCTGTCGTCCACGCCGGAAAAGGCGCTGGCCTCCGGCAAGGAACTCGGTCTCGATCCGGAGCGCACCTATGGCTCCTACGAGGAGATGGCCGAGCAGGAAGCCGCCCGCGAGGACGGCATCGAGGCGGTGGCGATCGTCACCCCCAACCACATGCATTTCGGCCCGGCCAAGGCCTTCCTCGAAAAGGGCATCCACGTCATTTGCGACAAGCCGGTGACCTCCAATCTGGAAGACGCCAAGGCGCTGAAGGCGATCGCCGACAAGGCCAATGCGCTGTTCATCCTCACCCATAACTACACCGGCTATCCGATGATCCGCCAGGCCCGCGCCATGGTGGCAAACGGTGATCTCGGCGATATCCGCCTGATCCACGCCGAATATCCGCAGGACTGGCTGACCGAGCCGGTTGAAAGGCAGGGGTCGAAACAGGCCGAGTGGCGCACCGACCCGAAACGATCGGGCGCGGGTGGCGCGCTGGGCGATATCGGCACCCATGCGCTGAACCTTGCCCTGTTCGTGTCGGGTGCTTCGGTCGAAAGCCTCGCGGCCGATCTCGACAGTTTCGTGGAAGGCCGACAGCTCGATGACAACGCCCATGTCATGCTGCGCTTCAAGGAGAAGAACGGCGTCAGGCCCAAGGGCATGCTGTGGGCAAGCCAGGTCGCGCCGGGCTTTGAAAACGGTTTGAAAATCCGCGTCTGCGGCACCAAGGGCGGGATCGAATGGGTGCAGGAACACCCGAACATTCTGTGGTTCACCCCGTTCGGCCAGCCGAAGCAGATGCTGACCCGCAACGGCGCCGGCGCCCTGCCGGAATCCACCCGCGTCTCACGCATCCCCGCCGGCCACCCGGAAGGCTATCTCGAAGGCTTCGCCAACATCTATTCCGAAGCGGCGCTCGCCATCAAGGCATATCGCGATGGAAGAGAAGCCCCCGACGTGATCTATCCGACGATCGAGGACGGCGTGATCGGCCTCGCCTTTGTCGAGGCCTGCGTCGAATCCGCCAAGAAGGACGGCGCCTGGGTGAAACCGAACGTCTGATGCGCTTCGGCCCTGCATGCGCGCTCAACAGCGTCATGCAGGGCCGGGTGACGCAATTCGGCAACGTTGTCGGGATAAGTTCTGTAACGTTACAGATTTCGGTGGCCCATCCTGTACAAAGCGCTTTGGATTTTCTAGAGATCGGCCTCGAGAAGCCGCGGTACCTGTAACGGCGAGACGACTAAGGCTGGGTGGAACCGCCTCATCCCGGCCGAGACGAAAGGATATCCAGCATGATCGATCCCAAGGCTCTGGCCGGTCGTTTTCCGTCCGATTTCATGTTCGGCGTCGCTACCGCCTCCTACCAGATCGAAGGCGCTGCCCGCGAGGATGGCCGCAAGCCCTCGATATGGGATGCGTTTTCCCACATGCCGGGCCGCACTTTCAACGGCGACAGCGGCGATGTCGCCTGCGATCATTACCATCGTCTCGACCAGGATCTCGACCTGATCAAGTCGCTCGGCGTCGAGACCTACCGGTTTTCGATCGCCTGGCCGCGCATCATTCCGGACGGGCGGGGACCGATAAACGAGGCCGGGCTCGACTTCTACGACCGGCTGATCGACGGCTGCAAGGAGCGCGGCATCAAGACCAACGCGACGCTCTATCACTGGGACCTGCCGCTGACGCTGGCCGGCGATGGCGGCTGGGCGGCGCGCTCCACGGCCTACGCCTTCCAGCGCTATGCCCAGACGGTGATGAAACGCCTCGGCGACCGCCTCGACATGGTCGCGACCTTCAACGAACCCTGGTGCATCGTCTGGCTCAGCCATCTCTACGGCGTTCACGCGCCGGGCGAAAAGTCGATCGACGCCGCCCTCGCCGCGCTTCACACGATGAACCTCGCCCACGGCCTTGGCGTCGAGGCGATCCGCCAGGAAGCGCCGAACGTGCCGGTCGGCATCGTCTGCAATCACCAGGCGATCGAACCCGCCTCTGACCGCGCCGAGGATATGGCCGCGGTCGAACGGGCCTTCCAGTTCCACAATGCCTGCTTCTTCGATCCGATGCTGAAGGGCGAATACCCGGCCGACTTCATGGCCGCCTATGGCGAACGCATGCCGGAGATCGAGGACGGCGATCTCGCGACCATCAACCAGAAGCTCGACTGGTGGGGCCTCAACTATTATCGTCCCATGCGCATCGCCCATGACGGCAGCCCGGACGCGGCGTTTCCGGCGGCAAGAGAAACTGCCCCGGTCAACAATGTCCTCACCGATATCGGCTGGGAGGTCTACGCCCCGTCGCTCGGCAAGCTGATCAAGCAGCTCTACGACCGCTACGACCTGCCGGACATGTACATCACCGAGAACGGCGCCTGCTATAATATGGAGCCGGTCGACGGCGTGGTCGACGATGCCCCGCGCACCGAATACCTCTCGGAGCACATCTCGGTCTGTGCCGACGTCATTGACGCCGGCATTCCGCTGAAGGGCTACTACGCCTGGAGCCTGATGGACAATTTCGAATGGGCGGAAGGCTACCGCATGCGTTTCGGCCTGGTCCACGTGGACTACGAAACCCAGGAACGCACCATCAAGGACTCCGGCAAGTGGTACAAGGTGCTGGCCGAGACCTTCGGGACGACTGAAACCGAAGCAGCCTGAGGGCCGCTGCGCGCTCCCGCGCCGCTGATGGCTGGCCCCCGGCTCAGCCTTGGGCTTCCGGGGCCAGCACTTTCTCGAAATCGAAGTCCTTGAGCTCGACGCGGCGCTCCAGCGCGTTGCCGTCGCCATCGAACAGGTGGCAGTCGGCGGCGTTGATGCCGATCACCACGTCCTCGTCGACGCGCACCGGGGCTGAGCCCGACGTCAGCGAGCAGAAGGTCTTGCCCTCGCCAAGCGCCGCATAGGCGATGGTGTTGATGCCGAGGCGTTCGATTACCGTCGGTTTGATGGTGATCGCCAGCTCGCCGCCGCCAAGCACGGTGTGCTCCGGGCGAATGCCGAGCGTCAGCGTCTCGCCGACGAGCCCGTCTCGCGGTTCAACCGGGACGGTGAGGCTCTTGCCGTCATATTCGACGGTGACGCCCGCCTGATCCGCGCCGGTGCAGGTCACCTTCAGGAGATTCATCGGCGGATTGCCGATAAAGCCCGCGACGAACAGGTTCTGCGGCTTGTGATAGAGCTCAAGCGGCGCGCCGACCTGGGCGATGTCGCCGGCGTTCAGCACCACGATCCGGTCGGCCATGGTCATGGCCTCGACCTGGTCGTGGGTCACATAGATCATTGTGGCCGCAAGGTCGTGGTGCAGCCTTGTCAGTTCGATGCGCATTTCGCCGCGCAGCGCCGCGTCGAGGTTGGAGAGCGGCTCGTCGAACAGGAAGATCTTCGGCTTGCGCACGATCGCGCGGCCGATCGCCACGCGCTGGCGCTGGCCGCCCGACAGCATGCCGGGCTTCTGCTGCAGGCGCTCGCCGAGTTGCAGAATATTCGCCGCCGCCTCGACGCGCTCGCGCACCTCCGGCTCGGCCATTTTCTGCACGCGCAGCGGAAAGGCGATGTTTTCGTAGACCGTCATATGCGGATAGAGCGCATAGGACTGGAACACCATCGAGATTCCGCGCTTGACGGGGGCGAGATTGTTGACGCGCTCGCCGTCGATCGTGATGTCGCCGGAGGTGATGTCCTCAAGGCCGGCGATCATGCGCAGAAGCGTGGATTTGCCGCAGCCGGACGGACCGACGAAAACCACGAATTCGCCCTCGTGCACCTCGAGATCGATGCCCTTGATGACATCGTAGATGCCGTAATTCTTGTAGATGTTTTTGAGATTGAGCTGTCCCAAGAGGTCTCTCCTGCCGCATCCGGGCCGCCATTCCAGGCCGGCCCGCAAATGGGAAGCCGCCCGGCGACCCCGCCGGGCGGCCGTCGTTTTACTTGTACTCTTCGATCTCGGCCGCGGTCGAGCTCAGGATCTCGGCCGGCTCGGCGGAACCGATGACGACGGACTGGACCATGTCGACCATGGCGTTCTGGAACGCCTGATAATCGGTGAACAGCGGCTCGGGACCGCCGAACTCGATACCGTCGAGGAAGGGCGCCCAGGTCGGGTCCTCTTCAACCATTTCCTGCACGCCCGCCACCGGCCGCAGCGGCGTCAGGCCGTGGGTCTTTTCATAATAGAACTGGTTGTCCGGATTGGTGAGCCATTTGGCGAGGCTGATCGCCTGCTCTTCCACGCCGGAACCATCGAACACGGCCATGCTGTCGGTAATCAAGAGCGTGCCGGGACCCTTGCCCTGCGGGCCGACCGGCAGCGGCGCGACACCCCAGTTGAGATCGTCATTGACGCGGTTCCTGACCCAGGGGCCCTGCTCGATCATGGCGACCTGGGCATCATTGAACAGCGGCGTCAGTTCATCCTGCTCGTAGGCGGTCGGGCCTTCTTCCGACACGTCCACCATCTTGCCGTACCATTCCAGCGCCTCCAGGTTCTGCGGGCTGTCGAGCACGATATTGCCGTCGGCATCTATGACCTGGCCGTTATTGGTGTAAACCCAGTGCAGATACTGGTGCATGGTGTTGTCGAAGCTCTTGGCGGTCAGGCCGAAACCGGGCGTGCCGGTCTTTTCCTTGATGGTGGCGGCCATGTCGTAGAGTTCCTGCCAGGTTTTCGGCGGGGTTTCCGGGTCGAGGCCCGCCTGTTCGAACAGGTCCTTGTTCCAGTAGAGCGCCTTGGTGGAGAAGGC
>NZ_DEPM01000233.1:0-2338 GCF_002358775.1 Martelella sp. UBA3392 | reverse complement strand
GAGGCCTTTTCCTCCTCGCTCATCGGGATCGGCACGATCAGGCCGTTTTCGGAAAGCTGCTTCAAGGTGCGCGAGCCCATATAGGCAAGGGCGATCGGCGTGCCGGCAACGGCGAGGTTGGTGGCCTTGTCCTGGCACTGGCCCCAACCGACGACCTCGGTCTCGACCTTGTAGCCGGGATTGTTCTTTTCCCATTCGGCGATGAAGCCGTCATAGCCTTCGGCAAGCTCGTCGCCGCACTGGATCATAGAGACGACCTTGTCTTCGGCGGAGGCGACGGAGGCCGAGGCGACAAGCGCGAGCGTTGCGACGCCAAGGCTGAGTTTCTTCAGATCAGGCATTTCAAATTCCCCTATCTTTCGTCCAGTTGATGATCGCCCGTGGACGGTGCGGGCCTTTGCGTTTCGGCAGTCAAACCCCTGCCGTTCAAACTGGCGGTCGCATGCGGCGCATGTTCTCCCGATCGCCAAATCAGTGGGCGGTTGAAACCGCCGGTCAGGTCTTCACCGCCCCCGCCGTCATGCCGGCGACGAGGTAGCGCTGAAGGAACAGGAACACGATGAACACCGGCAGGATGCCGACGAAGCTTGCCGCCATCAGCTCGTTCCAGATCACCTCCTGCCGGCCGAAGAAGGCGTAAAGCCCGACCGGAAGCGGCATGTATTCGGTCTTCGAATTGAAGGTCAGCGCGAAGATGAACTGCTGCGCGTAGATCGTCAGAAAGGCGGCGATCGCGATCACGGCGATGCCGGGCATGGCGAGCGGCACGATCACCCGGCGGAAGGTGTAGAACCGGCTTGCGCCATCGACCAGCGCCGCTTCCTCCAGCTCGCGCGGAATGCGCAGCATATAGGTTCTGAGAAGCCAGATACCGGTCGGGATGGTGAAGGCGACGCCGGGCACGATCATCGCGAAATAGGTGTTGATCAGCCCGAAGGAGCGCATCAGCCTAAACAGCGGGATCAGAAGTACCGCGCCCGAGAACATGTTGACCGCCAGGAACGCGCCGAGCAGCGGCCCGCGGCCCTTGAACTCGAACCGGGCGAAGGCATAGGCCGCCGGGGTCACGAAGATCACCGAAAGCGCCGTGCCGATGCCGGCGATCAGGATCGAGTTGAAGATATAGCGCCCGAGCAACGGCACCCGCTCCCACATGTCGAAATAGGCGGCGAGCGACGGGTCTTCCGGCCAGAACCTGTAGGGCGCGGAGAACAGGTGGTTGAGCGGCTTCAGCGACACCATGAAGCCCTCGAAGAATGGCGCCAGCACGAAGAACAGGAACACGGCGAGCCCGGCATAGACGCCGATCAGCTCATACCACTTGTAGTGATGGATGCGGGCGGTGGGTCTCATCGTGCGGCCTCCCCGGAAAAGCGGCTGACGGCGCGGAAATAGACGTAGCAGAAGATCGACAGGAAGATGCAGATCAGCACCGCCCGGGCAGCGCCCGCGCCGAACTTGTAGGAGCCGATCGCGACCTTGTAGGTATCGATGATCATCGTGGTGGTGGCATTAGAGGGGCCGCCCTTGGTCAGGATCCAGATGATGTCGAAGGAGTTGAAGGTCGAGATCAGAGAGATCATCGACATCGTCACCAGGGCCGGCACGATCAGCGGCAGCGTGATCCGGCGGAAGCGGTAGAACCGGCCGGCGCCATCGGTCCAGGCGGCTTCGTAGAGATCGGACGGGATCGACTGCACGGCGGCCAGCATGTAGATCGTCACCATCGGCACGCCGATCCAGACATCGGTGACGATGGTGGCGATGAAGGCGGAGGTGCCGGTGGCAAGGATCGGGAACGGGCCGTCGAGCAGGCCGAAGCGCTGCAGCAGGCCGGAAATCATGCCGAACTGGCCATTATACATCCAGCCCCACATGAAGATCCCGATCGCCATCGGCACGATCCATGGCGGCATGGCGAGCACCCGAAACAGGGTGCGGCCGGGCACGGCGGCGCTCAGGAGCAACGCGCCGAACACGCCGATCACCATTTTCGCGGCGACCGAGAAGAAGGTCCAGATGAAGGTGCGGATGATCACCTCGCCGAAGCCGCGCTCGAAGATCTTGAAATAGTTCTCCAGCCCGACCCAGTCATAGGTCCGCTTCAGCGAGGCATCGGTGAAGGAAAGGTTGATCGTATCGAGCAGCGGATAGGCGACGATCAGCAGGATATAGATCAGGGCGGGGGCGAGAAGGAGCCAGGCGAAGATGACGGCTGAGCGTTTGGTATCCATCCCGATCCCCCTCAGCCCGTCGCTTTCGCTTCGGCGGTCTCGCCGTGAAGAAGCGCGTCATAGCGGGCCCAGACCGGGGCGAGATCGACCACCTTGCGCTCGCG
>NZ_DEPM01000264.1:0-2644 GCF_002358775.1 Martelella sp. UBA3392 | reverse complement strand
CAGCCAGCTTTCCTACGTGCTGCAGAAGACCAGCGAGATCACCGACCGCTACGGCCTGCGCGTCGCGAATGTGTTTCACGCCGGCGACGGCAATATGCACCCGCTGATCCTCTACAACATCAACGATCCGGAGGACGCCGCGCGCGCCGAGGAGGCCGGGGCCGAAATCCTGAAGCTCTGCGTGGAGGCCGGCGGTTGCCTGACCGGCGAGCACGGCGTCGGCATCGAAAAGCGCGACCTGATGCGCCACCAATTTGGCGAGGCCGACCTTCGCCAGCAGATGGCGGTGCGCGCCGCCTTTGATCCCGACTGGTCGCTCAACCCCTCCAAGGTATTTCCGCTGGAGGGACGCGATGACTGAGTTGCTGACACCTGAAACCGAGGCCGAGGCGGCCGCCATCATCGCCCGCCATCATGACAGCGGCGCGCCTCTGCGCCTTTGCGGCGGCGATACCCGCTCCGGCTTCGGCAACCCGGTCGAAGCGGAGGTGACGCTGAGTTCGTGCGCGCTCTCCGGCATCGTGGCCTATGAACCCTCCGAAATGGTGATGACCGCGAAGGCCGGCACGCCGGTCGCAGAAATCGAGGCGGCGCTTGCCGAAAATGGCCAGTTCCTGGCCTTCGAGCCGATGGATCATCGCGGCATGATGGGCTCCAAGGGCACGCCCACGATCGGCGGCGTGTTCTCGGCCAATGTCTCGGGCCCGCGCCGGTTCGCGCTTGCGGGGGCTGCCCGCGACCACCTTCTCGGTGCCCGCTTCGTCAATGGTCGCGGCGAGGCGATCCGCGCGGGCGGGCGGGTGATGAAAAACGTCACCGGGCTCGATCTTTCGCGGCTGATCGCCGGCTCGCACGGCACGCTCGGCTTCCTGACCGAAGTGACCTTCAAGGTTCTCCCCGCGCCCAAATCCGCTGCCACGCTGATTGTCTCGCACCTCACCGAAGAAGATGCCGTGAAGCTGATGGCTGCTGCGATGGCGCTGCCGCTCGAAGTCTCGGGCGCGAGCCACCTGCCCTATAGCGTGCGCGGCGCTTTCCTGAACGACGGGATCACGGGCGACAGCGCCACCTGCCTGCGACTGGAAGGCCTGCCGGAATCGGTTTCGGCCCGCCTCGACAAGCTTGCCGCCTATGCCGAGCCTTTCGGCCCCTTGACCCGGCTCGGCGATGAAGACACGCGCAAGCTGTGGCGCGAAATCCGCGATGTCGCGCCCTATCAGGATCGCTCGCTCCGCCCGCTCTGGCGCGTCAGCGTCACGCCGTCCGAGGCGGCGGCGCTGGTCGGCGCGATGCGGCTGGAGGCGGCGGTGGACGCGTTCTACGACTGGCAGGGCGGGCTTGTGTGGATGCGGATGGATGGCGCGCCCGAGGCCGATATCCTGAGAGCGCTGCTGAAGAAGCACGGCGGCGGGCATGCCACGCTGATGCGCGCCGACCCGGCCGCACGCAAGCTGACGCCCGCCTTCGAACCGCAGCCGGCGGCGGTCGCGGCGCTCGAAGCCCGCATCCGCGCGAAACTCGACCCCAGGGGCATTTTCAATCCCGGCAAGATGGCAACACAGGAGATGGCAGCATGAGCGACCCGCACTATGACGCGCCCAAGCGTTTCGGCGACGGCTGGATGGACCCGAGCAAGAACAACGTCATTCTCATCTATATTCTCTACCTGGTCGGCTGCGTGATTTTCGTTGCCGGCGTGATCGGTCTGATTGCGGCCTATATGAACCGCGACAAGGCGGAAGACTGGCTCAAGACGCATTACACCTGGGCGATCCGCACCTTCTGGATCGCGCTGCTGTTTTCGGCGATTTCGTTTGTGCTGACCTTCGTGCTCATCGGCGTGCTCGGCTTTGTGGCCACCGGCGTCTGGGTGATCGTGCGCGTGATCGTCGGCCTGCAGAAGGTGAACCGCAACGAGCCGATTGCGAACCCGCAAAGCTGGCTGATCTGATCGATGCAAACCAGTTTCTCATCCGCCCAGCTTGCCGATCCGAAGGTCGCGGAAGCCGAATCGATCCTGCGCAAATGCGTGCATTGCGGCTTCTGCACCGCCACCTGTCCGACCTATGTCACGCTCGGCAACGAGCTCGACAGTCCGCGCGGGCGGATCTACCTGATCAAGGACATGCTGGAAAACGATCGGCCGGCGGACAAGGAAACCGTCACCCATATCGACCGCTGTCTCTCCTGCCTTTCCTGTGTGACCACTTGTCCCTCGGGCGTCGATTACATGCATCTGGTCGATCATGCCCGGGTGCATATCGAAAAGACCTACAAGCGCCCGCCGCTCAACCGGTTTACCCGCTCGGTGCTGGCCGCCGTGCTGCCCTATCCGGCACGGTTTCGGGCCGCGCTCCGGCTCGCGCGTCTCGGCCGTCCGTTCGCCGGGCTTTTCTCCGGGCGCGAGGCGCTGAAGCCGTTCGAGGCGATGCTGAAGCTTGCGCCGAAGCGGCTGCCCGCTCCCTCGGCGATTTCCAAACCCGCGTCGCACGCGCCCGAGAGCGAAAAGCGCGGTCGCGTGGCACTGCTGACGGGCTGTGCCCAGTCCGTGCTCGATCCCTGCATCAACGAGGCGACCGTCCGGCTCCTGACACGGCTCGGCATCGAGGTGGTGGTGCCGAAGGGCGAAGGCTGTTGCGGCGCG
>NZ_DEPM01000286.1:15793-41844 GCF_002358775.1 Martelella sp. UBA3392 | reverse complement strand
CACGCTTTTGGGGAAACCGACAGCAATCGTAGAAACGGCGGAATGCGTTAGAAGAATTCCATAGGAATTCTGGTTAGATAAGTTACGGGCGGCGCAAGCTTTTGATTCAAGGCGAGAAATCGATGATTCCGGTCCCCGATAGCACGAGGATCGGGTCCCCGATAGCACGATAGGTGCGGTCCCTGATAGCACGAGACTATTCACAGCTTATCCCCAGGGCGAGAGGTTGCGCGGCGACGGCGAAGCCGCGGTACGCCGAAGGGCGCCGGGTCGGTCGGAGCGAACGAAAGGCGTTCGGGAAGACCTGACGGTTGCTCGATCACGAGCCGGTAGCCGGGCAACGGCTGGCGCCGGACGATGTCGCGCAGGTCGTAGGCGAAATGCTTCAGGGGCGAGAGTGACCCCGACTTGGCGTGCAGGTGGAGGAGATCGAAGCTCCAGCCATATTCCTGGCGGCCGCCATGCTTGCGCACGAGCCGATAGAGCCAGCGCTCAAGCCCGCCGGTCAGGTCGAAATAGGCCTGGTCGATGGTCAGCACGAGCGCGTCGTCGAGCACGGCAGCGTAGAACCAGTCGGGCAGAATCAGTTCGAGCCCGAGCGGACGGCCCCGATGGTCGGCCTTTTCCTTCCACTCGTTGATCCAGGAGAAGCGGTGCATCCGCCGCTCGGTTGGCTGGCGGATCGATGTCGCCACGGTGGTCGACTGAAGGCGATCGAGGGCTGCCTTGAGACGATCATAATCGCGCAGGCTAACGCCGCGGCCGATGAAGGTCAGGATTTCGTAGGGCGTCGTGGCCATCAGGCGCGACGGGCGAAGACCCAGATCGCGCGCCTCGACGATCTGGGACGCCGCCCAGATCAGCACGTCGGCGTCCCAGATGGTCGCCATGCCGTGTTCGGCAACGGCTTCGACGCGGATGACGATCGATCCGGCCTTGAAGTCGATCGGCGCCAGGCGTTTCGACTTGGCGAGCGAGAAGAACGGATAGGCCATGAGATCCTGGGCGTCGCGCGGAGCAAGATCGCCCGGCAGCGTCCGGAAGAGATCGAGCTGATCGCGCTCGTTGCTGTGACGGTGAAACGTCATGGCCGACCGCTCAGCAGGCGTAACGGCCGGCATGGGCCGGCTGCGTTGGCTCTTGCCGCTTGGCGGGCAGCACTGTGCCGCGCGGATCGGAGGTCGAGGTGACGGCACCCCGCTCGGCCCAGGCCTGCAGGTCATCGACCGCGTAGACCACCCGGCCGCCGAGTTTGCGGTAGGCCGGGCCAGTCCCATAGGTCCGGTGTTTTTCGAGGGTTCGGGCTGACAGGCTGAGAAATTCGGCCGCCTCCTTGGTGCGCAGAAAGCGCGGCGGCAAAACGGCGATATCGGGTCGCATGGATCGAGCCTCCGTGGGGTTCGTTAGAGCCGTCGAGGATCGGCGGCGGACGAGAAGCACGGTGGCGAAGAAGGCCCGGCAGGAGGGAGGGCGAAGATGGGAGTGCTAAATTCTCCCCCCTCCCGAAAAGGGAGAATTCGCTAGGATCGGCGGCGATGACGAAGAAGCTGACGATACCCGCCCTGGATCATGGCAAGGCCGTCGCGGACGAGATCCCTGACGGCGTCTCGCAGCGCGGAGGTTTTCCACGGATGATCGGCGACGCGACGCACGCCGAAGAGGGCCTCGGCAATTTCGCGGTAGCTTGCGCCGCTGGTCCGGCCATCGACGGCTTGCAGCATATGGCGTGCACGGCGCAATTGCTGATCGGTCAATCGGGCATCTTGTGGCACCGCGCGCCCATGAAGCGCCTTGACGAGGCGGCTGACCGCTTCGACACGATCAAGGCCGTCTGCGTCGAGGGGCACAAGAGCCGCCAGCGGCCGGGCTCCATCGACGCCAATCAGGCGGACCAGGTGCAGCGACTGCCCGTTGCCGAGATCATGGAGAAAATGCTCGCCGGCTTCGTCGCGGCGGGGCGCGTTCGGATCGAGCGCGTCGATGAAAATGTTGTCGAAGGGAAGGAGCGAGGGAACATCCGTCAGGATGACGACGCTGCTGTCTTCCTCTGGTGACCAGAAGACGGGGATCTCAACGGCGGTGAAAACAGGGTGGACAAGGAAATTGCAGGCCCCAGCGCCGCCGGACCGCGCTCACCAGCAGCTCGGACTCATCCGTCTGGCTTTCGACCTTGGAATAGTCATGCTGATAGTCGCTGTTGCGCCTCAACCATTCCCAGGCGAGATCGGGCGCCACAAGGCGATCGATATAGTCGTAGTTCGGTGATGCTCTCCAGTTCGATATATCGGGAGTCATGTTACCTCCAGGCTCGCATCGTTCGTGCGTATCGCGGTCTGTGATGATTCCCGATTGCAATACCGGTCGGAAGCCCTGAAGGTTGCAACGTGCGATGCTGCGACTGCATCGCATTCGATCAATGAAGACGGCCTTCGCGCACCAACAGGCGATAGCCGTGCTCCGTCATCCAGCGCGCGCGGGCCAGATGGGTGTCATGGACGTGGCGCGCGCGTTCCGGCTCGTTCGTAGGGTCGAGGCCAAACAGGATCGTAACCGCTTCGCGCCAGTCGGCGCCGTCCGTCGCCGCGTCGAGCAGGCGCAGATAGAGAACCATGTGTTTACGATCATATGCCGTGAGCACCGCGCTTTCCGGCGGTTCGTCGAGAAAATCTATGTCCGTCATATTGTGCCCCAGTACCCATTTATAGCCGTTCTAAATCCCGGTGTTAACCATTGGATTTGGGCGTGAAGCAGCGAGCATCGCGACGCATCAGGCGATGCGCCGCGTGTATCGCCTGTCAGTTCAAACGGGCAGAAATCACGAAGACTTGCGGCTGTCGATTTTCGCACGGACAAGCATCACACCTTCACCCTGGTCGGATGTGAGGAGAACGATGCCGTTGCCTTCAAAGGCCCGACGAACCTGATCGCGCGTCGTTTCATACACCTCGAGACCACTTTCGGATTCGAGGCGCTTCAACGCGGTCAGTGATACCTGGGCCTTGTCAGCGAGCGTCTCCTGTGTCCAACCCAGCAACGCGCGTGCGGCCCGCGATTGTCGGGCGGTGATCATGCATGATCACCTCCCACTCGGACCTACGCGCACGCCAGAACTACGACTTCTCTATTCGGGTCAAACCGATAGGAGGAATTCCTCCCTCCGGCAATCTCCATTTACATACTATAGTTGATAAACTCAAAGTATGTAAATGGCGATCTTCCTGCGCATGGATATGCGCAAACTGGTCGGCCGGAATTTCGCCCGCCTGCGTCGGGAGAAGGGCCTGACCCAGGAAGAGGTCGAGGCGCGTTCCGGCTTCAGTCAACAATACCTCAGCAGTCTCGAACGCGGCCGGCGAAACCCGACCGTGATCACGCTTTACGAACTGGCCCAGGCTCTCGGCGTCAGCCATGTCCAGTTGGTCACGCCTGACGACCAGAACTGAGCGGTCCTCCCGCGAGGATCATGCTTCTCTTCGTGGTCGGCACAAAGCCGCCACAGGATGGGATCAGAGGAGCCGACGGAACAATCTATAATGCGACGTCGCTTTGGCAGAGCCTTAGCGGTCAAGTCGTATTTACGAACTCGTCGGTCCCCGTCCCCTCGCGGGGAGGTGCATCGGCCGGATTCTCATCCGGCCGAAACTCAAGCGGATGGGGCCGCCGCTTCCGGCTTCTTGCCCCAATCGAATTCGGTGCCATCGATCCACATGCGGTGAAGGATCACCGCGATCCTGCGCGCCAACGCAATGATCGCCTTCTTATGCCCTCTGCGCCGCGAGATACGCACGGCCCAAGCTTTCAATGACGACCATCGCTTGACCCGCGTCAACAGCACCTGCGCCGCTTCGTAGAGCAGACTGCGCATCATCTCGTCTCCCCAACGCGAGATGCGGCCACTCCGATCCACTTCGCCAGACTGCTGCTTACGAGGAGTGAGGCCGACATGCGCGCCAACCGTGCGGGAACGGGCGAAACGGGACGGAACATCAATCGTTGCCCGGAACGCAAGAGCGACCAAAGGTCCGACACCAGGCACGGTCATGAACCGGCGCGTCACCTCATCCTGTCGCGCGAGCTTTACCAGGATATCGTCCAGTCGACCGAACTGTTCCCGTAGAGACCGCCTAGCCAATAGCAGCGCATCGGCCACAACATGAAGATCGGTGTCGGCGATCAATTCCCGGACACGCGGCTCGAAATCGCGAGCCGTGACCTTACCGAGATGGTAGCCGAAGTTGCGAATGAGGCCGCGGATTTCGTTCTCAACATCCTGGAGCTTGTTTCGCAGGAGTTGCCGCGCTGTGAGCACGGTACGAATACGCTGGCTCGTCGGCGTTTTGACGTGAACCGGCTTGAACAAACCGACACGCATCATTTGGGCGATCCCACGCGCATCATGCCGATCGGTCTTGTTGAGTTGCGCCGAAAGCGCCGCCTTCATGTGTCGGGTCTCAACGCAAACGACCGGCAGGTTGCTTTCCGTCAACCGGCCATAGATATGTTGCGACAGCATCCCGGCCTCCAGGCCGACACGCGCGATCGCAAATGGTAGCGACAGGATGTGCTGTGCGATCTCCTCCGGGTCTGAAGAGAGCTTTCGTTCGTGAGCGATGAGGCCGTCGCGATCGACTGCGCAGAGGTTGACGCTCCGGGCTGAGACATCCAGACCGATATAGTGGCTCTGGGACATGTCGAATCCTTTCGAATCAGGGACCGACGCTTCTCATAACCCATATCTGGATGCTTCTGTAAACTACGGCTTTTTTAGTCGCTCTTCGCTAGAATAAGTAAAAGCGTAGATCTGGCAGGTGCTCCAAGGCACCGAGGTCGAATTTAGCGGCCCCAACGCGAAATTTCTGTGTGATAACCACCTCGTGACGTTTGACGGCTGCTCTCATATGAGCACAAAATAGGAACATGCGCTTGTCGAGCTCGAATGCCCGAGAGCAATATCCCTTCAGCCGATAGGGGGCACCGTGAGCATTGCAGACGACTTCAAGAGCTTTCTCGACAATATCAAAGTCGATAACGCAGGTACAATCTCGCTGCGTTACGGCGAGATCACTTCCGCGCTCAATAAAAAGTTCCGCGATACCGAGTCGAAAACGGCCAACAGCCTACAAGTCGGCTCTTATGGGCGTTGGACGGCGATAAAAGGCATTTCCGATCTGGACATGATCTACATTGTTCCTGCTGGCGAATGGGATACCTACAAGGACGGCGGCCATTACGCTCTTCTTCGGGACACCAAAGACGCAATCAAGGCACGTTACCCGTCGACGACGGTAAAGGTCGATAGGCTAGTGGTGCAGATTCTCTATAAGGATTTTCATATTGAGGTGATGCCCGCTTTTCGGCAGTCGGATGGAAGCTACAAATATCCAGATACGGCTAATGGTGGTTCGTGGAAAATAACTAAACCACAGGCCGAGCTCGATGAAATGCAAGCAGCAAACGATCGAAAGAACAGAAATCTACGTCGTTTGTGCAAAATGACGCGGGCTTGGAAAAACAAGCACGGTGTAGCGATGGGCGGCCTTCTGATAGATACGCTCGCCTACAATTTTCTCGAATCCACCGACGAGTATGACACAAAGAGCTACTTGTATTACGACTACATGTGTCGTGATTTTTTCAAATTTTTGTCTGAGCAACCAAAGCAGTCTGAATACGCCGCTCTTGGCAGCAGGCAGCGCGTACGGGTCAAAAAGAGATTCGAGAAGAAAGCCAAAAAGGCGTATGAACTCTGCCTGAAAGCTATCGAGGCGAGCGGGCAAGCCAATGAACGCCAGAAGTGGCGCAACGTATTTGGAAATGGCTATCCCGCCCCGGTATCCAAATCAGCAACCGAAGCGGCATTCGCCAAAGCTGCATTTCGCGATACGGAAGAATTTATTGAAGACCGCTTTCCACTGGATGTGCGTTTTGACATGCGGATCGATTGCGAGGTGGTCCAGAATGGCTTCCGCCCGATGCTCTTGCTCGACCTTCTCGAACGCCACGGCATCCTTTTACGCAGGAAGAGTCTGCGCTTTTTCATAGCTGACAGCTCCGATCTACCTCCGGACGTCGACATCTATTGGAAGGTACTAAATCGTGGCGACGAGGCCGAACGCCGCGATATGATACGTGGCCAGATTGTCCGGGATAGTGGCTCTTGGGAGCAGCTCGAAAGCACTGATTTTCGCGGCAATCATCGCGTCGAATGTTATGCGGTTTTGAATGGCGTGGTTGTCGCTCGGGATGGCATTCGAGTCCCAATCAGCGCAGAGAGCGCCGAGGTAGACGACTATGCAGCCTGATTATGACATCACCCTCGAGGATCAGATCCGTGAGTGTTTCGGTAGGGTCGTCTACACACACAAGACGCACGAGCGTATGGCCGACAACTGCGCAAAACAACTCAATCGCTACAAGGTCCTCCAGATTGTTCTCACTGCACTCACAAGCACGAGCGCAGTCGGCGCGGTTGTAACAAGCAAAGCTTGGGTTGAAGTTGCAACGGCCTTGGTGTCTTTCCTTACTTTATTTGTAACGACATATTTGAAGAATTTCGATCTGGGTTCTACGGCACAGAAGCACCGTGAGGCGGCGGCCAAATTGTGGAATGTGCGCGAATGCTATCTTTCGCTTCTTACGGATTTACCGACGCTCGACCGACAGGCTGCTGTCGAACGTCGTGATGAGCTACAGACAATGCTTGCCGCGCTCTATCAGGCTGCTCCGCAAACAAACGGTAAGGCCTACATCGAAGCTCAGAAGCGACTGCAAAAAATGGAAGACTTGACGTTCAGCGCAGATGAGATCGACTGTTTCCTGCCATTGTCGTTGAAGCGTTCGGGTGGTCGACCGAAGACAGTGGAACAGCGCTGAAATCAATGGAGCGCATCAAAAGTTTTTCAAGGCGCAAGCCCCCGAATACTCCATCTATAATAGTCGTTCTAAGGCACCGTGGCCAGCTTTAATGCCCCCGGCGATCTCCACTTGCATCCGTGCGACGCGAACTGATTCGGTCGCCTTGGAAGCCGAAGGTCCCGGCCGGACGGGACCGGAGCCGCCCCCATTCCAGCGACCCGCACAAAGGCGGTGATGCCGACCGCGACCGCACCGATGACGGAGAACGTGATCTGCCACGCGTCGGACGGCATGAGGTGCTTCACGATGCCATGGGTGGCATGGAAGCCGGCGATCGCCGCCGGCGCGACGAAGGCAGCCGCCACGATCAGCTTCAGCCACATGGGCCGGACGAAGGTGATGAGCAGATGGCCGGCGGCAAGCGTGATCGCCGCCGCGACGGCGCCGGCCAGAATGGCGCCCGGAATGCCGGCGCCCGTGCTGTACGCCCAGGCGCCAGCGGTCACGCCGACAAACGCCGGCAGCGCGAAGACGGCCAGCGTGAACAGCGACCAGCAAAGCAGGCCGATCGCTGCGAGGGATGCAAGTATTGCGAGGATGATCATGGTCGTGGCCTCCGTATGGACAAGGTCCGAGGGTCACGCCTTCCACCACCACCACGGCGCGGCTGAAGTATAGCGCAAGAGCGCGCATGCCGGCAGCGGAAATCGGCGGCGATTTCCGCACCTGCGACCGGGTCGCCCCGGTCAGGGAGCGAAGGGGTCGATCTCATGGACGATGGCGGCAGTGTCGCCGTCATATTCGCTGGTGGGCGTGACCGACAGCGTGCCGTCGCCGGCCTGGAAGATGATGATGGCGGCCATCAGCGTGGTGGCGAGGCTGGAGGCGAAGGCGTGGGCGTCGTTGAGGGACATCGATCCGGCTCCTGTTCGAGCGGAGGGCCATCCCCCCGCTTACAGGCGCCCGATGTGTCGGGCTGAGCGCTGCAATCACCGCGCAGGCGAAGCCGCAGCGGCGGCATGCTCGCATAGCCGACCCTTTACGGGTTGATGGCGTCAAGCGATCAGTCTGACCAAGGATCAGCGCAGAAAAGCGGGGGTAGTGCTCGGCGACGAGAGCCGTTCGCGTTCCCGATCAGCCAAGGAAAGCCGAACGGTGCCCAACCGGAGTGTTGGCGATGAAATCCCTGTAGGCGTAGTTGATGAGGTCGCGGACCAGTTCGAGCAGACCGCTGACAGGCAAGCCGTCGAACGGATCGCCATGGGCCATGCCGTTGCGCCGCTGGCTCAGGCTCGGCCCCGACGCGCCGGTGACGAAGCCGATGGCGGTGCCGCCGGTGCGGACGATCATCGGGATGTGCGCGTCGTCGAGGCCGTCGACATCGACCATATGCTTCAGCAGCGCGGCGAAGGAGCGGTTCTTCTTCGGAATCCGGTCGCCATACCGGTCCATCACCGTCAGCTCCAGGGCGATGAGCGCGGCGAGCTCGCCGGCCTTCAGCACGTCGAGATCGATCCAGCCGAGAAGATAGAGCGCCTGCGCGCGCCGAAATTTGAGCTGGACGATGTCGGGTATGCGCGCGTCGATGCCGAGGCCGACGATGAACCGTCGCCATTCGGCGGGCTCGTTGAACTGGATCATTCCGCCGGGGAGCCCGGGCGATGGCCATGCGATGATCAGCGGCGCGTCACGCGCGGCGAGTTGAATGTGATCAAGGTCCAGATGCGCCTCCTGTCGGCGAGAACTTAGTGTTTCTTCCGACAATACCAGATCGCGGTCAGTCGTTTGAAGTCGTGCGGCGCTCACGCGCCGCCGAAATTCCAGACCGGGATGCCGCGCTTCTTGGCCTTGTCGGCGAGATAGTCATGGATGCCTGTGCCCGGGAAGTGCATCACGCCCTTGGGCACGATCACCACCGTGAGTTGGCGTTTCGCCTCCGGTGTGGCGAGTTGTCAGTCAGCGCGTCCGCCAAAGTGCGAAACCTCGGCGATCAAGGCGTCGAGCACTTGGGTCAGCTTGGATGTGTCGTATGATCCCGACGTCAACGAGTCAGCGTCCTGCTTCATGAAGTGCCGGTCGTAGGATTCCTTGTGCTCGAGCGCGCCGTGCCAGGCGTCGATGTCGCGCTTGTAATTGCTCCAAATTACGCGTGCCGGCGGGTAACTGGGCAGATTGAGATCGAGGTAACATTCGATGGCGGCAGCTCGCCCGTTGATGTCGCATTCATTGAGACCCTCGGGGCCGAGCGCCGGGAAGCGGCGTAGGTCCTCGCTGTCCGGCAAAACCATCGAGCGCAGATTGCCGGGCATCTTCAATTCCTGAAGCTTGCCGTATGCTTCTATTCCCTCTGCATCATTGTCGAGCAGGAACAGTACCTGGTTCTGAATGTCGATCCGCACGAGACCTTCAGCAAATCGAACAAGGTTCCCGGTGCCCCAGAAATGATGCCGTTCTTCGCCGTTGATAAACCGGAAGAAGTCGGCAACGTCGGGGCGCAGGAGATCGAGCGCGCGGCGCAGAATGCGGGCGTCCGACGCTCCTTCGGTCGCGACCAGAATCGATTGGTTTCGCTGTACTCCGGCGGCAAAGAAGCTACGATCAACCCAACCCGCATGGACGATATTGCCGAACTGCCAGATCACTTCGGCGTCCGCATTGTCGGGATTGAGAAAAAAGATCTGCAGCATCGAGGATGGGCTTAGGATGCAAAGCTTGGCTGAGAGAAAGCTGGCTTCGGACCAGTAGGATTCGGAGTTTTCGGTCCAAGGAATACGGGCAAACAGCGCGGCGTGCGGCGCGAAGCGGCCTTGGGCGACACTGGCCCGCTCCTCGGTGTCGTAGTCGATATATTCGTCGGCGAGGCTGGCCAGTGGGAACAGGCTCGCGAGCGCGCAAAACTCGTCGAAATCGAGGAACTGTGCCGGTTCCTCGTCCGTGGAGAGCGACGAGAGCGCGTCGGCGACAACGGCCTCGTACTCCGCCCGGGCGCCATCCAGCGTGTCACCGAGAACGCGAAGTCTCGGGATGACGCGAGCCAATGGGCGAACGAAGGCAAGCTCACTTTCAGCGAGATCGTCTATCTGCTCCGGATGGTCGCGGTAATAATCGTAGTCGATGCCATCGCTCGGTCGGCGGGCGAGATCGGACTCTTGGAAGAGATAGCCGTAATCATTGCCGCTGTTATTTTTTGCGTAATCTAAAGATACGCCGCTTACTTTTAGTTCGATTGAGGTGCCCATGCCTCTATTCACACCTTCTTTGTCTGGAAGCCACTGCTATCGGGCTCCCCGTTTACCGTTCAGACATAGTGTACGGTTTTATATCGACGTCCCTGCGAGTGGGAGAGCGATAACGCAACGTGGGTGGGCGGCGCTCACGCGCCACCAAACTTCCTGACCGGGATGCCGAGCTTCTTGGCCTTGTCGGCAAGGTTGTCGTGGATGCCGGTGCCCGGGAAGTGCATCACGCCCTTGGGCACGATCTGCAGGATCTCGTCGTTGCGCTTGAACGGCGCTGCCCGGCCGTGCTTCGTCCAGTCGGGCGCGAAGCCGATCTGCGGGACATTGCGATTCTTCGCCCAGAGCGAGGCGATCTTCTCGGCGCCCTTCGGCGACTTGCCGTGGATCAGCACCATGTCGGGATGCTTCTCGTGGACCTGGTCGAGCTTGGCCCAGATCAGCCGATGGTCGTCATAGTCGAGTCCGCCGGTGACGACGATCTTCGGGCCCGGCGGCAGGAGCACCTCCTGGTCGGCGCGCTTCTTCGCCATCAAGAAATCGCGGCTGTCGATCATCGCCGAGGTCAGATTGCGATGGTTGACCTTCGATCCGCTGCGCGGGAGCCAAGGCTTGCCGACATGGCGCTCGTAGTGTTCGGCGGCCTGGTCGCGCATCAGCTCGAAGGCGTTCTGTCGCTCGATCAGCGTGATGCCCTCGGCGATCAGGCGCTCCAGTTCGACGGATTTCACCTCGCTGCCGTCCTGTTCCCGCTGCGCCCGCTTCTGTGCCTGCTCGTTGTCGTCCAGGTCCCGGCCGATCCGGTCGGTGGCGCGGTGGAAGACGTTGGTGGTCGACCATAGGAGATCGTCGAGGTCGGGTTCGAGGCGTGTGTCCTCCAGAGTGCCGATCAGCGCGTCGAAGATGTCGGCGACGGCGCCCGCGACCTGGTTGCCGTCTGGCAGAAGCCGCTGGTCGGGCTCGTCGGCGAAGGGTCGGTAGCCGTGGAGCTGGAGTTCGTTCAGGACATGGTCGGTGGGTGAGGATTCGTGGTGCGGTTCGTAGTCGTCGTGATCGCGCATGGGATGCTCCGTCGGTTGGACCGCGACCGTCGCGGCCTTCATGGCGACGAAGCCCACGGGCCGGCCGGCTGGGCACCCGGAGCGCGAGCGGAGGGCTTGATGGCTAAGGCCGGCTATTTTGTCTCGCGATGGAAAGCGGCCTTCTGGCCGCGCCGGAAAATAGTCGGCCGCCGCCATTGCCCGGCTGGCCGGCTTGTGGGCCGATCGCCGTCTCGAAGGCCGAGGCGCGGTGCCCCTCCGACGGATTGACGCATCCGCCGAGCACGGAGCGAACCGCAGGCCCGTTCTCCTGCCGGCTATGCCGCCAACGCCATGAAGCGGGCGACGTCCTGCGGTGCGACCTGCAACCGGGCTTCCATGCGCAGTGCGTCCAGGCCGAGGGTGAGCAGATCTTCGTTGAAGTCGCCCAGCTCAGGCGAGATGACGATCGCCTCGATTCCGGCCACGTTCGCCCGTTCGATCAGGGTATCGCGCGCCCCGTCACCGGCCGGATCGTTGTCGCGGACGATGTAGAGACGCCGCAGCGTGTCGGGGAACAGGATGGCAGCGAGATGCGCAGCGGAGAGCGCCGCCAGCATCGGCATGCCGGGAAGAACCTGCCGGAGCGACAGGACGGTCTCGATGCCTTCGCCGGCCGCCATCACCTCGCCACCCATGCCGAAGCGCACAGCGTTGCCGAGGAGATTGCCCATCGCCCGCCTCGGCGTGTCTATCGACGCCTTGTCGCGGCGGCGAGGATCGAGCCAGGTGCGATGCGCCCCGGTGATCTTGCCGTCGAGGTCGGTGACTTCAGCGATCATTGCCGGCCAGGCCTCGGTCGGCGAATGCTCGTCGGGCCGATAATAGCAGCGCGGGTGGAAATGCAGGCTTCCGGTTCCGCGTAAATCCGTAATGCCGCGTTCCCGTAAATACGCCTGTACGAGCGTGCCACAGATCGGCTGCGACATGCGAACCAATCGGCGCGCCGCTTCGGGCGAGCCATGCGGCGACGGGCTCTGCCGCTGGTGCTGACGAGGTTCTGGCTCCGGTGGCGGCATGCTGAGGAACGTCCGCGCCTGGTCGGCGACGTCCTTGAAGTCAATAAGGCCACAGCTTTCGCGGATGACGTCGAGGAGATCGCCGTGCTCGCCGGTCGCCGCGTCGGCCCATTTGCCGGCTGGACCCTTCGGCGAGTCCTTCAGCCGGATGTACATCGAGCGGCCCGGAGTGTTGCGGACGTCGCCCACCAGCCAGTAGCCGCCTTCGCGGCGACCGCTGGAGAGATAGTGCCGGCACACCGCCTCGGCACGATCGGCGAGACGGCGTGCAAGATCATGCGGATTTTGCGCCATGGTCGTTTCCCATGCGAAAAAGGCCCGCCGTCGCCGGCGGACCAGTCTCGCAAGTCGTTGACGGTTATTCGGCCGCGACCGCGTGGGGAGCGTCGTCGGCCATCTCATCTTCCGCGAAGGGCTCGTCTTCGGCCATGGCCGTTTCGCCCTCGATTGCCGTCGATTGTGCGACCGCCTCAATAGATTCGCCGATCACGGTGGGTTCGACATTCGACGCGCTCCGATCGACGGTGCGAAGCGGTTCAGGCAACCAGCCGGTATCGTCGAGCAGCGTCTGTGCTTCCGCTGCCATGTCGCCCTTCTTCAGATGCTCGATCCGATCGGCGGCGCGTTGGCCCTTCGCCTGGGAAACCGCCTGAAGGATGCGGGCCTTCGTCACCCGGCTGAGGAAGTTGTCCACGGTCGGCTTCCACCCCGCTGCCGCCATGTCGAGGTCGACCGCCTGCGCCAGCCGGTCGGCATGGGCGGCCGCACGGGGTCGCCGGTTCCAGGGCTCGTACACCGCGTTGACCGAAAGGCTGACGATGTGGGCGAACAGGCCCGCTTGACTGTCGCCGTCCCATTCCTGCAGCGCATCCCAGAGATCGGCCGATTCCTTGGGAAGCGCCTTCGACCAGCTTTCGTGCCGCACGCGGATCGCCTCGGCCGACACGCTGTCGTTGAGCCCCGGCGCCTGCGTCCCGAAGCTGACGCTCTTCAGGTCCAGCTCGAGGCAGCTATCCGAGCCGTAGTGGTAGAAGGTCTTCAGCGTCAGAACGTGCAGGGCCGCGACGAAGGCGACGTCCGGTCGCTCGCCGAGCGCGTTGCGGAGGCCAAGCGTCCGATGCGAGGTCAGCTCGGTCATCAGGCGGTCGGACATGGGGGAGAGACCCTCGTCCTCCTCCGGCTCGGCGTCTGGCTCCGCCGTCATGACGGCCTCGTCGCCCTCATAGCCGGCGGCCATCGCGCGTTCATCGTCGCCGTCCGCGTCCGGCTCGGACGTAGGCTGGGCCGCCAATTCGTCTTCCGGTCGGACATAGCCCCGCTCGATGCGAAGCTGGCCATCAGCGCCGATGCTGATGAAGGCGCCGGCACGCGCGATCTCGGTGGCGTCGAACACGACGGGCCGGTCGCCGAAGCCCTCGATCAGCGTCTCTAGCTCCGACAGGCGCTCGTCGACCTCGTCGGGCAGTTCGTCGGCGTCCTGATATTCGTCCGACAGGCGGTCCAACTCGGACTGAAGCGCGTTGCGGCTTGCTTCCTCCTCGGTGGTCAGCGCGACGGTCTCGCCACGAAGCTGGCGCATACCGAAGGCATGGCCGTAGGCGAAGTCCGGCGCGACTTCGATCCACTTCCAGCCTTCGGCGGCGACCACCTCGGCGTCCGCCTTCAGCTTGTCGGCGGTCATCTGGTCCACGAGCGGAACATCCTGCAGCCAGCCGCCATCGTCGCCTTGGAACAGGTCGCGCAGGACCGTGCCACCGGCCGCGACGTAGGCATCCACGCCGATGAACTGCGCCCGCTTGTCGGAGGCGCGGACCGCGCCCTCAGTTAGCATCCGGCGGATGACGTAGGGCTGCTTGTCGTAGGAAGCCTTCAGGCGCTCGAAGACCTGCTCTTGGCGCTCGTGGTCGCCGGAGACGGTGAAGGCCATGAGCTGGTCGAGCGTCATGCCGTCCTCGGCATAGACGTCGAGCAGCGCCGGCGAGACCGACGCCAGCTTCAGGCGCTGCTTCACCACGTTGACCGAGACGAAGAACGCGGCAGCGATCTCTTCTTCGGACTGCCCCTTCTCGCGTAGCGCGAGGAAGGCCCGGAACTGGTCGAGAGGGTGCAACGGCGCGCGCTGGACATTCTCGGCGAGCGAGTCCTCCTCGGCGATGCCGCTGTCGCGGACGATGCACGGCACCGGCGCGGTCTTGGCGAGACGCTTCTGCTTCACGAGTAGCTCCAGCGCCCGGTAGCGCCGGCCACCAGCCGGAATCTCGAACATGCCGGTCTCGACGCCGGCCTGATCGACGACCGCGCGCACGCTGAGGCCCTGCAACAGGCCGCGGCGGGCGATATCGTCGGCCAGCTCCTCGATCGAGACGCCGGCCTTCACCCGCCGGACGTTCGACTGGGAGAGCAAGAGCTTGTTGAAGGGAATGTCGCGCGAGGGCGAGAGGGTGATCTTCTGAACAGTGGTAGCCATCGGGATGTACTCCGCGACGAGAGCCGAAAGCCTCTCTCTCGGCATCAACTCGTCACGAAGCGCAGCGCCGCCCTCTCACTCTGGAGGGCAGCGCCGCGGGACCGACGATCAGGAAAGAGGGAACGGCACGGAGCCGGAGACTCGTAAAGCCGTGTCTCCGGCTTTCTGGGGGTCAGGCCGCCCGATCGAGAAGCTTCTTCGCGCGCGCCTCGAGATCGAGCCGCGCGTCCTGCTGGGTCTTGCCGCGGGCGACCGCAGTGATGCCCTGCACGAAATCGAACACGCTTTGGGGCTTACGGCCTTCTTCGGCCAGCACTGTCTCAATGATCTTTGCCGTCTCGGTCTTCGAGAACCCGCGCTTGCGCAGGAAGTCGCTACGATCCTCGTCGCTACGCGCCACGATCTTCTCGCGCGCCGCCTTGATGCCGTTGACGAAGGGGAGCGGCGAGGAGTTGGCAAAGCGGGTCAGCGCTGGCGCCGCCTCATGCGCGAAGCGCGAGGCGGCATATTTCGAGTGGCGGATGGTGATCTCCTCGAAATCCTCGACCCCCCACAAATTCCGGTTCTGGCAAACGGCACGGAGATAGAAGCTTGCCATGCCAAGCGTCTTCGCGCCCACCTCGGAATTCCAGCAGTAGAAGCCGCGGAAATAGAGGTCTGGCGAGCCATCGGGCAGCCGGCCGGCCTCGATCGGATTCAGATCGTCGACCAGGAAGAGGAAGACATCCCGGTCCGAGGCATAAAGGGTGGTGGTGTCCTGGGTGATGTCGACGCGCGGATTGTAGACCCCCGTCGACCAGTCTAGCACGCCCGGCACCTTCCAGCGGGTGTCGCCCGTGCCGTTGCCGGCGATGCGCTGCACGGCCGCGACCAGCTCGTGGTCGAAAATGCGGCCATAGTCGGGCCCGGTAACGGCGCGCAGCTCGACGCGTCCGTTTTCGATCTCGAGCGTCTTTACCTGCTCGGCGCGATGGGAGGTCAGCCCGTATTGCAGGTTGATGCCGGCCAGCGGCCCGGGAAGCTGGCGCAGATAGGCCGCCGGCGCGCCGACCAGACTTGCGAGTTGGCCGAAGCTCCAATGCGTGGGCGCGATCGGCGTGTCGGAGCCGGGCAGCATCAGTGCTAGGCGTTCGGCATTATCGTGGCTCGCCGCGACCCGGATCGCCGCGCTCGCGACGGTTTGGGTACGGCTCCGCTCAGTCCGGCTACGGACAGCGGCATAGAGGTCCGACAGGGATAGGTAGCGCTCGTCGGCCGGCCGCGAGAACCATTCCGACGATACGCGGCCGATCCGCTCGCCGCGGCTCACATCGACCTTGTAGCCGCCAGCGCGGTCGCGAGCGGCGTCCAGAATCTCCACATGCGTCATGGCTATTCTCCACGACGGGCGCCGGAGGCCTCTCCTCCAACCCTGAACCCGTCACGGAAAACCCGTCCGCACTCTCACTCTCGGGGGCGTTGCGGGGTCTCCCCGCAGAAGGGGTCGGCCGAGACGCAAGGCTCGACCGCAGGGGAAGGCCTTCCCCAAAAGCGTGAAGCCGGAAATCAGGATGTCAGGATCGGCGACGTTCCGGCTTTCAGGCCCAATCTTCCGGAGGCTCGTCATGCGGATCGAGTTCAGAAAAGTCGGTCAGCGTGTCGCATCGGATGCAATGGTACATCTGCGAAGCTTCCTGGAAGTGCATGCCGCACAGGCATCCGCAAAAGGGGCAGCACTCGTCGATTTCCAGATCGGCCCATTCCCATACGCCGAGATATTCGGGGATGGCGTCGCGGTCATATCCGACGATCTGGAAGGCGTCGGCGTTCTTGGCGACGAACCCGTCACGGCCCGCGCGCTGGAGAATGGGTAGAATGTCAGCCGGTTCGATGGCGAACCACTCACCGCGGACCTGAGACGCTCCGAAGCGCTGGTGCAGGTGTCGCTCGAGCTGGAACGGATCGGTCGTATCGATCCACCCGAGCAGGCGCAGTTCCAGAGGATTGCCGGTCTGGAGGTTGCGCTTGCGCGCATCGATGTTCTTCGCCACGCCGATCTTGATCGGGGAGCATCCATTTTCATCTTCGCCAATGAAATAGACCGGCACGTCGCGCTCCTTGCGGCGTTACCGGAGACGATCGAGCAGGATCTCGACCATCTCCTTGTTTGAGTTCGCGACGATGTCGAGCGGCCGATTTTCCTGTCGCATGAGTGCGATCAGGAGACAGGCCGTGAACAGCCAGAAGCGCGAGTCGGCGGGCAGGCTGTGGCCGGCGATCATCGCGGTCAGCCGCTCGGCGATCGGCGGATATTGCCGATTGCCCCAATGGGCGTGGGTCGGCGTCATCGCATGGATGATCACGGACGCGAGCGCTATCCCCGTGGCGCGCTTCTGCTGGACTTCGGCGAAGTCATGCCCGTGCGCCTTGGCGTAAGCGGCCAGACCGCTTGTCATGAAGTCGCGGGCATAGGTATCGCAGGCGATTTCTTCTTCAGGCAGCGTCGAGGGCGCGCTCTTGTCGGCGCAGAACATCACGTGCTGGAACTCATGCAGCAGTGCGAAGGCCAGAGCGAAAGCAACGAGATCGAACGTCGCCATATGCTGGACGTCGCCCAGGCTTTCACGATCAGAAGTCGGTTCCGGGACGTCCACCGGCCAGGTGATGTCGGCGGTCTGCTCGGCGGCGATGAGGGATTGGGCGCTGGCGATGCGTTGCTTGTAGTCGAACTCATACTGTCCCCGTTCTGCGTCGACATTGAGCGCCTGGTCGAGCGGGATCCCGCGTGAAGTCGCTAGGAGCAACGCCGGCATATACACCTCCATTGCGCGCCAGGCGCTGAAGCCGAGCAACCAGAAGAAGTCGATTGTCTTGGTGTCGAACTGGATGCGCTTTGCATCGGCGTTCATCGTCACGCCCTTGGCGCTCGGCGCGACGTCGACAGCATGGCCGTACTGGCTCCAGAGGCCACTGATTTCGTCGGCGCGCTCGGGCACCGCACCGCGCAGGAGATGGAGAATAATCGTCCGGTCGGACGGCTCGGTGGTCATGCGCGTGGGTTCTCTGTGTCGAGGAATAGAGTAGGCGGCGCGATCATGACGGCGTGCTTTCGCTAGGCGTATCGCTGGTCGTCCCGGCTTCACCATCCATGTGCAAACGGGTGACCGACGACAGCACCGAGTTCGCCCAGATGGTGCTGCACTCGATGTCGCCGTCGCGCTCGAACCAATGGGTCGCGCCCGGGATGAGATCGAACGGGATGGGGTGGGCGGCCAGCGGATTGTGGAACACCTCTAGCTCCTGACACCACGCTTCGCCCCAGGGCCAGAGCGCTTCGTATTCGTCGCTGGCGACCGACAGCTCGAAGTCGATCGGCTCCAGTGCTCCCGGGGTTCGGTCGAAAAGGATGCCGCGCCGGATCATCGTCAGACCGGGCGGGCGCCAGCCGGCCAGGAAACCCATCCGATTGAACTTGGCGAGGGTCGCCGCATTGCTGAAGATGACGGCCGACAGATGGGCGAAGTCCGGATCGCGGAAGAGCCCCGCCGGGATGCCGTGCTTGCCGGTCAGGTTGCTAATCGGCGTCCCGACCGCGCGGCGCCCCGCGCCTTCTCCTTCGATATCGGCGCGCAGCCCGTAGAGGTAGGTGGGCAGCGCCTCGCGGCTCCAGACCATTGAACCGGACTCGTGGAAATCTGCCAGCGCGAGGGCGAAGGACTGACCCTTCACATGGTCCAGCTCATGGTAGTTTCGCTGGAGCTTGCCCCGCAGCGTCTTGGCGAAGCGCTCGGCCGGACCTCCCGTCAGGCGTTCGTTGCGTTCCTCCGGCGCAAGCACCCAGTCACCGATCCCGCCGGAGCGTGGCGTCTCCGAGTTCGCAGTCACCGCCTCGATCCAGCACGTATCGCCCTCCTTCTCGATCAGGAAGTCGGGCGAGACATGATCTTGCCGGACGCTCAGGCCCTGCTCGCGAAAGCAGGCAAGCAGGTAGAGTTCGAACAGCCGGGAGGCGAAGTTGCTGGTCTGAAAGTCGGGGACGAAATTGGCGTCCGGATTGGGAAGGGCGAGATAACTTTCGCCGATCGCCATGAGCGCCGGCCAATGGCTGATCGTCTTTGTCAGGAGATCGAATTCGGGGGATGTCCCGCGTGGCCCGGTTTTCAGCAAGAGCGGGCGGCGCCTGGCGCCCGGCGGCAAGGGTTCCGGCGGATCGCCGGCGCGCATCGCGATGCTGAGACGGTCGAGCGCGGCCTCGGAGGTGGAATAGGGGCCGCTTTCATCGACCTTGATCCAGCGATGATCGATGCGCCGGCGCAAGGCGAGGCTGGAGAAGGTCCCTTGGTCTGGATCAAACAGAATGCAGCCGCTCACGCTGCCTCGTCCGGCCTGATAGGCGCTGAAGATGTGTGCGGGCTCGAAGTTAGGACCGCGGTCGAGTGACAGTGCGTAGAGCTCGAACTGCCGCTGGCTGATCGGCTTGATCAGCCGCTGCTTATCGTCATCGACCATGGCCGCCCTTATACGCACGTGGCTGGATCGTCATGACGCCTCCGCCGCGGGTGCCTGGGCCAGGATGTCGTTGGCTTCCCATTGGTCGCCTTGCGGAGTCGTCACGAACTCACGATCCCAAATGCCCCAGTTCGAGGGCAGCGGAGTCTGGGCCAGCGGATTGTGAACATAGGTGATCGGCCGCAGTCGGCGCGAGAGATTGCCAAGAGATATCCGCGACCAGATCACGCCCGAGATGTCGGCGAAGCGTTCGTCGAGGAAGGCGGTGCGCGGGATCGGATTGCGTTCACGCTCGATGAAGGGCGCTGGGTGGAACCCTTCTTCAAGGACATTGCCGGTTTCCCGGTCGATGGTGATGAAGGCGTCGCCGATCGGAAACAGCGTCGTCATGATGAGCGGCAAGGGCTGCTCTGCGACGTAGACGCCGAAGCGGCTGGCGCTGATCGCGATGATGCGGGTGTCCTCTGGCGCGATGACACCCTGTTCGATGTAGCGGCCGATCTTCTGCGCCTTCGTCCAGAACGCGCTGGAGGTGCGAAGCTGCGCCTGCCGCATGGGCACGGCGAAGAGGCCACCGCCCTCGTTGATCGGCACGGGCCGAACGATCTGATCGGGGCCGGCGTCGCCCTCGTTCGGGGTAATGGCTTCGATCCAAATGCGACGCCCATCGTCGAGCACGCACAGATCCGGCTGGCCGCCTTCGCGCTGGCGCTCGACCACGGGAAGCAGAGTGCGGCCCTCCTCAAGCAACGTGCACCCCAGATACATCTCCCAGAAGCGGCCATCGACATCGCGAGCGAAGCCTTGCCGGAAGTCTGGGTCGGCATAGGGCTCGTAACGCTCCCACATCTCTTGCAGCATGGCATGGAGCTGCTGCTCGATTGGAAGCTCGGCGGCTTTCAGGTTTTCGAACCCGCGATCGAGATTGGCGCCATCGACGTCGAAAAGGTCGCTCATCGTCGGCTCACCTCACGCCCGCCGTAGCATCCGCTGGACCTTCACCCGGTGATAGCCGTGGGAGTGGACCTGCTGGCGGAGCTGCTTGATGTCGTTGACGCCGAAAGCGACGGCTGCCTTCAGCGGGCTGGCGAAGGTCGCATAGAAAGTCCAGCGCGAGCCGGCGGGAAGCGTTGGGTTTTGCCGCCGGTCGGTAATGACGACGTCGCGCGGATCGCTGCTGTTGCGGAAGGCGTGGAAGGTGAACCAGTCGGGCCGGCGGTAGCGCGCCGCCTTGCTGAAGGGCACGGACTGGACCTTCACGTCGGTCTGGTCGAGCACCCAGTCGCGCTGTTCCAGGATCTGCCGCACCATGTGGCCGACCATCTGCTTGACGCGGTCGGCAAGGACGTCCTCGCGGAATTCGGCGAGGAGCTGCTCTTCGATGCCTTCGACGGCGGGCTTGCCCAGCTCCGACGCGGTTTCGAGGCGGGCGATGTTGTCGTCGCGCGTGAGGAACGTCCAGATGCGCTGGCCCAATTCGGAGTCGTAGAGCGAGGCAAATTTTTCGGGGCGGTAGGTCAACATGAGCGTCCCTCCTTTACCGGGCAAATATGGCCGGTTATAAACTCATGTCAATGGCGGGCGACGAGCGTCCGCTGATTCCTCCGGGGAGGCTGGGTTGGACTTCGAAGATCTCGTGACGGCCCTGGCGCCACCGCCGAACCGGGTCGGAAAATCGGACGGTCCCGACGAACATCATCTCTACGAAGGTGCGGTCATGCTCGCCTACGCGGTGCATTTGCTCCGCACGCAAGGCGCGCGGGACGTCCGCATCCATCCCGATGGCGAACACGGAAAGCAGTTCGACTTCGCGGCCTGGCTCGGGCGGCGTGGGTTCGCGAAGACCTCCAGCCTCGGCAGCACCGCCTATGGCGGGGGTTATCGAAACCCCGCTGGTCAGACGATCACCGTCCATCCCAAGTCGGGGCTCGGCGACGTCGTCGCCCATGTCGGCGATCATGTCATTTCGGCCGAGTGCAAGGGCGGCATCATCAACACGCGACATCCCGGCCAGGTCTCGCGGCTTTATCGTGGCCTGTGCGAGACGGTTGGGCTGCTGATGGCGACGCCGTCGCAGGGCCGTCAGATCGCCGTGGTGCCGCTGACCGATAGCACCTTGCGCTTGGCCGAGCGGCTCGCGCCCCGCTGCGCATTGGCCGGCATCGAGATCGCCCTTGTTGGCGGCCGCGGCGAGGTCATGGACGTGAAGCCGGCGGCGAGGGTCGAACTGGCGGCCGAAAGGATCGCCTGATGAACGAGGCGGCGACCGGTCCCAGCAGTGCGATGATCTCCGCGATATCGGACCTGTGGCGGCTGCGCCCACCGGGGCCCGACAACATCCTAGCTCATCCGGCCTTCGAACGGCTGCGCGAAGCGTGTCGTGACGGTTATTCGAACGCCGGCAAGAAGGGGCCGGCCTTCGCGCTTTCAACCGCTTTGCGGGCTCTCGGCCTTCCCTGTTGCTTGCAAAAGGAGACTGGCCATCTGGCCTTGTCGATAGAAGAGGCGGCAAAGGGCCTTGATGCGGCACTGCGTGCGACACGCGCCAAACGCATCCATCTCGTACCGCTCGATCTGGCCGCCGATCTGCCATCGATCGCATTCGGCCCGGCGAAGCTAGGCCGGCTGACCGCAGACGAGTTGCGGATCCTTGTCGATGGGACGAGGCTGAAGCGGCTTTATCCGCGCCAGGATTTCGACGCCGAGCGCTTTTCCGAATTCCACTGGCTGGTTGTCGAGGAAGCGGTGGCGCTCGACCAGGAGCCCGAGGCGCGTGCCGTCCCGGTGCTGTTCATGGACCTGAGTCAGGACCTGGGGCAGATCGAACCGCATAAAGGGCGGTTTCCCGGCGCGGTCGAGGAGGCGCTTTTCTTCTTGCTGCTGGCGCCGTGGGAAAGCTGGTCGACGATGGCGGAGGTCGATTGGCGCGGCTTCCGCGTTCCTTGGGTCTATACTGTCGATGGCGACATCTTCGCCCGCCTCAACACGCCGCCATCCCCCGACACGCTGAGCTGGGAGGATCGTATCTACGACGACGGCTATGGTGGGACATATGAGGAGGAGCGGCCGGTCGAGCTACGCCTCGAAGACGCCGCCGCAACTGAGTTGCCGGTCTGGGACCAGAGCCGCTGGGCGATTGTCGAACAAGCGAAGCAATCGGTTCTGTTCGAAACGCCAATCGTTCACTTCCTGGTCCGCGCGTTCCTGGCGGAGGGCGTTGACGAGTTTCTGGCGCATGTCACGACGATCGAAGCGGCGCTGGGCCTACGCGCCGACTATCAGAAGCACTTCCGGGTGGCACCCGATCGCCACAAGGGAATGAGTCCTACGAAAAAGATGCGAGGCCGTGTCGCCGGACTGCTGGGCGGCCGTCGCTACGCCGATCAGTATGAGCAGCTCTTCGACCTGCGCAGCGCCTTCCTGCACGGCCGCGCGATGGCAGCCATTTCGACCAAGGAACGGGTGATGGCTCGATCGCTGGCTCGAGAGGTGGTGGAAGCGCTGATCCTCGCCACCCAGGCCGGCCCTATCTCTTCGCGCGAGGACTTTCTCGACGGCCTTCTCGATAAGGGCGCGCCGCTCCTCTAGCCGACAAGCTACGCCAAGGTTGAAAACTGTCAGAAAACTGCGTATATTTCTGACAGGAGAACCGTCATGCAGCGTCTGACCGAACAGATTCTTGAGCACGCGAGGCGGCTGCCGGAAGGTACGCCGGTCGCGGCTAAGAGCTTGCTCCACCTTGGCAATCGCGCCGCGGTGGACCAGGCCTTGTCGCGTCTGGCCGAGCGGGGCCAACTGCTTCGGGCCGGGCGAGGTGTTTATCTGCTGCCGGTCACGAGCCGGTTCGGCACCCGGGCGCCATCGGTGGAGCAGGCGGTTGAGGCGCTTGCAGCCCAGCGCGGCGAGGTCATCGTCTCAAGCGGTGCGGCGGCCGCCAACAGCCTCGGCCTTACGACGCAGGTGCCGGTCCGGTCGGTCTATCTGACCTCGGGACGCACCCGGAAGATGAGCCTAGGCAAGCAGACCGTCGAGCTTCGTCACGCTCCGCGCTGGCAACTTGCCATGGCGCATCGGCCGGCGGGACAGGCGGTGCGGGCGCTTGCTTGGCTCGGACCGGAGAGGGCTGAGTCGGCGCTCCAGACCCTGAAGCGCAAGCTTCCGCCTGCCGCTTTCAGCGAGCTGGTGGCGGCGGCGCCTCAGCTTCCGACCTGGCTCGCGCGCAGCGTGGGTAAGGTCGCGCATGGCTGACCCCTTCCTCCTCCTTCCGGCCGAGGATCGCCTTGAAGCATTGAGCGTTGCCGCCGACCGCTCGGGCCGACCCGCGCACCTGCTGGAGAAGGATGCGTGGGTGGTGTGGGCGCTGGCCACGCTCTACGGCTCGCTGCTCGGCGAACATCTGGTATTCAAGGGCGGCACTTCGCTGTCGAAGGCCTATGGCGTCATCCGGCGGTTCTCCGAGGATGTCGATCTGACCTATGACATTCGCGCGCTCGCCCCCGACCTGGTGGGAGACAATGGCGAGGCGCTGCCGAAGACGCGGAGCGAGGAAAAGCGCTGGACCAGCGCAGTGCGCGAGCGCTTGCCGCAATGGGTAGCGGAGGCCGTTCAGCCGGTCATCGCCGAAGCACTGGCGGGCGAGTCCCTGTCGGCCGTGATCCGTGTCGATGGTGAGAAGCTCTTCATGGACTATGAGGCGACGACGGCAGGCTCGGGGTATGTCTCGCCGAGCGTCATGCTCGAATTCGGTGCCCGCTCGACGGGTGAACCTGCGAGCCCGCGCGATGTCACCTGCGACGCGGCCGGGCTGGTGGATGGAGTGGTCTTTCCAACGGCTCGGCCGAGGGTCATGCATGCCGAGCGGACGTTCTGGGAGAAGGCGACCGCAATCCACGTCTTTTGCCTTCAGGAGCGGCTGCGCGGTGATCGTTTCGCGCGTCACTGGCATGACGTGGTGCGTCTCGATGAAGCCGGCTTCGCGGCGGCGGCCTTCGCTGATCGCGGGCTGGCCAACGCCGTGGCACGTCACAAGGCGATGTTCTTCGCCGAGAAGGCCGCCGACCGATCTCAGATCGACTACGCCTCAGCCGTGAACGGCGGTTTGCAACTCGTGCCGGCCGGCGACGGCGCGAAGGCTCTCGCAGAAGATTACGCGCGGATGGTCGACGATGGGCTCCTTCTCGATGAAGCCGAGCCTTTCGAGACGCTCATGGAGCGCTGCGCAGACATCACCGCGCGAGCCAACAGCGCGGTAGGATAAGAAAAAACGAGCTGGGAGGCGACGGTGTACATTTCCGAAATCTATGCGAGCGGCTTCCGGTGCTTCAATCCGACCGCTCCGTTGCAGCTTAAGCTCTCGCCTGGTCTCAATATTCTCGTGGGACCGAATGACGCCGGAAAGAGTGCCATTATCGACGCTGCTCGCTACGTATTGTGGACGCGTGGCGACGACTATATCCGCCCGGACGAGCACGATTTCCATGTCGACGCCGATGGTGCACGGGGTTGCGACTTCATCGTTCGCTGCACCTTCGACGATCTCAGCGCGGATGAAGAGGCTCGGTTCCTCGAATGGTGCACCAACGAAAAGGGGAAGCTCCGTCTCCACGTGTGTATGCGGGGCGCTCGGCGCGTTTCTCCTGGCGGTGGCAGCATCATCTCCAGCCAGCACCGCGCTGGCGCCGAGGGCGATGGCCTGCCGCTCGACGGGGAACTGCGCGAGTATCTGAAGGCAACCTATCTCAAACCTCTGCGAGACGCCGAGCGCGAGATGCGAGCAGGGCGCCGGTCGCGCCTGTCGCGAATCCTCGGCGCGATGCCCACGATGGGGCCGCAAAGCAAACCCGCCGCGCAGGGCGGCGATGCAACGCTCCATGACACGCTCACGGCGGCTGATGTGGCCGTCCGAAACAACGCCGCGGTTGGCGGCGTCGCCAGCAGCGTCAACACGGATTTCCTCGACAAGCTTTCATTCGTGGACGATCGCCTCGTCGCGACGCTGGACCTCGGCGCTGGCGGTTCGTTCGATCAGATTCTTGAGCGGTTCGAACTCTACTTGAATGCCAAGGCGGGCACCGAGCGCATCCAGCGCGGCCTGGGCTACAACAACCTGCTATTCATGGCGGCCGAGCTGTTGTTGCTCCAGTCCCATCCCGATCAGGTGCCATTTCTGCTGATCGAGGAGCCCGAGGCGCATCTACATCCGCAACACCAGACGCTCTTCATGGAAGTGCTCGCGGCCCGTGCTGCCAAGCCGGACCCCGACAAGGGCGAGACCCATCAGCAGGTCCAGGTGCTACTCACCACCCATAGTCCTCAGCTCGCGGCCGGCGCCGAGCTTGAGACCATGACGATGATCGTCGGCCACCGCGCCTTTCCGCTGGGCGCGACCCATACCCGGCTCGAAGTGGACGATTATGAGTTCCTTCGTCGGTTCCTCGACGCGACGAAGGCCAACCTGTTCTTCGCCCGCGCGCTGATTGTCGTCGAGGGCGACGGTGAGCACCTGTTGCTGCCGGCAATCGCTGAGAAGCTCGACCGTCCGCTCAGCCGTCACGGCGTGTCGATCGTCAATGTCGGCCACCGTGGTCTGTTTCGCTACAGCCGGATTCTGCAGCGTAAGGCGAAGAACGCTATCCCGGTGCCCGTGGCGCTGATCCCCGACAGGGACATCCCGCCGCCCGAAGCGAAAGACCTTGTCGGCGACCGCAAGACCGAGAACGAGTTGACCCAGGACGGCATCGCAGCGCGGCTGAAGACGCTGCGGCGCGATGTCGGAGACCCGGTCGACGCTTTCATCGCTGATAGCTGGACTCTTGAGTTCGATCTCGCGCTCCGGCCCGAGCTTGCCGAGAGCGTTCACCAGGCAGTCCAACTCGCAAAGACCAGCAGTCGCAAGCCCGAGCGGCTT
>NZ_DEPM01000286.1:10441-15465 GCF_002358775.1 Martelella sp. UBA3392 | reverse complement strand
ATTGTGGAGAAGGCCAGCGAGACCTACGCGGGTTGGAAAGAGGCGAGCCTCTCTACGACCGAGATTGCCGTCAAGATCTACCAGCCCGTCCATGACAAGGAGGCCTCCAAGGCCGAAGTCGCCGAGCAACTCGCCGCAATACTGCGCAAACGTAGCGATACGCCGGAGCAGATGCGCGATCGACTCCCGCCCTATCTGGTGCGCGCGATCGACTACGTGACCGGTGGCTATGTCCCCGGGGCACCGGCGATCGCTGCCGATCCGGAAGACGAAGAGGTTGGCGTCGCTGGAATGGACGGCGCCGCGGCGGCGGGGGCATAGCGCAATGTTCGAGATCCTGCCGCTCACGCCTGAACTGCTTGCTGAGCTTGGTGACGAGCTGGGCGGCTGCGATTTCACCGATCCTAGCCAGATCGACTTCTTGGCCAAGGCCGCTCCCTGTGACGTGCAGGCGGCACCGGGCAACGGCAAGACGACACTGTTGGCGGCGAAGCTCGCGCTGCTGTCGCGCAATTGGACGACCCGCAGGCGCGGCGTATGCGTCATCTCGCACACCAACGCGGCGCGGACCGAGGTCGAAGATTTGATCGCCAGCCATCCGACTGCGGCGCGGCTGATGGCCTATCCTCATTTCACCGGCACGGTCACGGCATTCATCAACCAGTATCTCGCCTTGCCCTATCTTCGAGGCCTGGGCTGGCACGTGCGCCAGATTGACGACGATGCTTTCGCGGCCGAGGCATTGCGGCACTATCCGTCGTTCTGGGCACTGAAAAAGCAAGCCGAGAGGGCCAGCGCAACTGTCGCCAAATGGGTTGGTAATCTCACGCTCGATCCAGCCTTCGATGACGTAAGGCAAGAACCCGAAAGCCTGATAGTGCAGCGGCAAAAGGGTCAGCATGGTGCTGATACAGATTGCGGCAAGGCGCTATCAAAGCTCAAGGCCGCGATGGTCAAGAGTGGGATCTATCGCTATGCCGACATGACTGCGCTCGCGTGGCGTGCGCTCCGTGAAAACCCGGGTCTGGCCGAGCGGCTTCGCGATCGGTTTCCGCTCGTCATTCTTGATGAGGCGCAGGACACGCATGGCGACCAGCTCCGGCTGCTGGAGCACGTGTTCAAGCAAGGCGGGGCGGCGTTCCAGCGTCTCGGGGACAGCAATCAGACGCTATACGAGGACGATGGAGCTGCACCGGCATATTGGACGCCGGGCGCCGACTGCATCCCTCTCGATACGAGCCGCCGGTTCGGCGGGGAGATCGCCAGTTTTGCAAGCCGGCTGACCGCGCGCCAGGCCCAGACCATTGTCGGGCTGGGCCCACGGCCGGCGTCGCGGGTGATGTTCCTGTTCGATGAAGCTTCGATTGGTAGGGTTCTCGGAGCCTTCGCCGAAGAAGCACGCGCGCTGTGGGGTGGCGATTGCAGCACGCGCGACGTTTGGGCGGTCGCGTCGCGCCACAATCTGGCCGGCAAGAAAGGGGCATGGCGGCCTAAAAGTCTCGTCGACTATCATCCCGCATATCGCAGTGAGGGCGGGTCTCGATCAAAAGCGAATCTCTTTTGCCGGCAGCTTCAGAAGGCTGCCGTGCACTATGCCGCGGCGCGACCGCCCGCAGAGGTCAGTGAGATGCTCGCCGCGGGGGTGTCGGGGCTGGCGCGGGCTCATGGTTGGAAAGCGGCGAATGATCGTCCGATCACCGCGCACAATGTCTGGGCGGCCCTGGCGCATCGCGACCTCGGGTTGCCCCGCACTGTGCGTCGATTGTTGCGGGACCATGTGCTTACCGGCGCTGCGGTGTGGGAAGAGGCGGCATGGCTGGCATTTATGGAAGCGTTGCTACCACTGTTCAGTCCGGCTCCCCAGGGCTCCGAGGGCGAGATCGCGGACTTTTGCACCTTTGTCGCCGAACAGAAGGCCGATCTTGCCGACCCCGAGCGCCGCTCCACGAAACAGGTTCAATTCGACGATCTCACGTTGCGGCTGGGGTCGATCCACTCGGTCAAGGGTAAGAGCGTCGATGGCATTCTCGTCCTCGAGAGCGAGATTTGGAAAGGCAATAGCGCGGACGAGCAGTGCATCGATCTGGCTGCGGTGCTTCCACGCGCGTTCGGCGTTACCGACGAGCTCTTTACGGGGGTAAGGCTCACCGCGGCGACAAACGTCTTCGTCGGCGTGACCAGGCCGCGCGAGCTGTTGGGGCTCGCGCTGCGCAAATCCGAAGCAATGGTCCTGATAGGCCCCGCCACGGACCAAGGCTGGAAACTTGTCGACCTGGTCGCGCAGGCCGCGGAGCCGAAGGAATGAGCGGGCCCATATCGACTGCCGGACTGGGGACGTCGACCAAGCTGATAGGTTTGACCAAGCATACGAAACACGGCCATGTGCCAAGCCCGGTCTCGCCGCATTTCGTGGCGCCCCCGGCGCAGCCGGTCCTGTCATTCAATTCGATTGCCTTGGCCGCCGCCATCGCGAGGACGGCGACGACTTGGGATGATGCGCCCGTCGTTCTACTCGACGGATTGCAGCAAAGCGCTCTGATCGAACTGGAAACTTTGCTCCAGGATGGATCGGCCTTTGCGCTCGAATCTCATTTCAAATTCCTCGCGGATACTGCTGGATCGCAGTTTGCGGCCAAAGTCGGCGCCGGGATTGCCCACCTCTACATGGACGCTCTCGGCTACGCATGGCGCGCCAACGCGGCGTGCCTGTCGTCGTCGCTCGATCCCCATGCGGATTTCATTTACGAAGGTGGCAACGCGTCCGGCCACGGTGTTGTGCTCGCCGAGGCGCACGGTTCGTTCGCCAAAGATGCGAGCGCCGCCAAGGTAGCGAATGCCGCGAAGAGAAAGTACGTCAAGCAGGTAAAGCCCTTTGTCGCGAAGCCGTCGCCGTTCGGTGAGGTCATCCACGGCTATTCAATTGCGTTCGGCTCGAAGCCGACAGCAGCCGGGAGCTTCCTGGCCGTGTCGGAAACACGGATTTCGAAGACGCGAAAACGAACTCCACCGCCAAGTGACCCTCAGAGAGGCGCGATACCCGAAGGCACGCCGGCGCCGATGGCTCTTGCGACCCATCGTTCGAACTTTCTTTTGATGGGCGCGCCGGAAGTAACAAATTGGATTGACTGGATCCGCTCGCCAGAGTCCCCAGCTCCCGAGCGACATGGCGTTCCGTTCCTTCGATTTGGCTATGCGGGGCGAACCTATTTAGCGGTGCCTCCGTGGCTTTTGCGGCCGGGCGGTCCTCCATGGTGGATCGAGGATTACTTCGAGCATCCAGAGTGGTGGCGACTTGCTCGGCGCACACGTTTGTCGCCATCGCGTCACCTTGGCTTTGACTTCGGCTGGTTCGCGATCGAGGAGAAGGCGGCAGCCGAATTCTTGAACGCGCTGAGCAATGCGATCCGCGACCGAGCGGTAGGGCTGCCGGCAACGATGAAGCTTCCAACCGTCGAACCAACAGGCTTTTCTCTCGAAGCGGAAGATCGCATTGCTCGGGCCGACGCAGATGAGCCTTATCGGTATGCGCTTTTCCGCGACGGCTTGGCTCTTCTGGGAGAGCCGTTCCGAGGGCGGCCGCGCGATGTGGTTGTCTGGTCGCCCGATGAAGGGATGGCGCTCGGATGATGCGCATCGGGTCGCGTCGCACAGCGCGCTGTGCTATGAGTCCGCGACGGTACTTTCTTGGTTCGTTGCGAGACTCATCTGCGTCGTCGAAAATGGGTCCTGAGAGGCGATCGACCTCGATAGATATCGAAACCGCACAAAAAATTTTCGTGCGATTTTCCCTTTAAAATCAACACCGTAAGATTTTGACGGTCCGAGGGTCGGCTTTTGGCGTCGAAGGCAAGAAAAAACCCAGCTAGATCAATGACCTAACTGGGTTTAGAACAATCGAGTGGGCCGGAGGGGAGTACAAACGGCGGCTATATCGTGGTTTCGGTGGCCGTTTATACATCGGATAATTGTTGTTCTAAACCGTGTCGCACTTCCACCGAGCAGGCTTACTCCCTTTCCGTATTCGAGAGGAAACTGCGCGTACAAAGGGTAGAACCGCTCTGAGCCTGATTCTGCCAATTCAAGCCAAGTCACGCCTTCGTCTAAAGCGCGGTTGCGCGGCCACCTACGCGATAATCCGGCGGATTTCCTCTAAAAGCAGCGGCGAGAGGTCGTAAGCATCCAGCGGGGCTAACCTCAGCCACACTCGCGCCTCTTCGACCGTCATCGCTTTGTTGGCGGTGGCGTCGTTGAGGATTGCTGCCGTTACGCGCGAAAGCCCGAGCCCCATGAAGCTGATCATCGAACGGTCGGAGGCACCGACCTCAAGATAGAGTGGGATCGGAGGCACAGACCGAACCAGTTCTGGGAAGCCTGCGTCCTCGAACACGCGCTCAAGAACCGCGCAGTAGCAGGACATGAGGCGGACGATCTCAAAGCGGATAACCTTCTCGATAGTCTCGAGCGTTCCGCGGATCACCGTTCGGCTGTTCTGGCCAGATTTGTAGCTGAGAGCGTTGTCGATGATCTGCGGAAGCGGGTCGCCACGCATCCAGAATACCGACATCAACGCTTGGTAGCGGTGACGCCGATCGGTCGGCTTCAAACTGAGAAGGTGCGTGTTGCAGAGCCTCAATATTGCCGCATAGGAATCAAACGCGCCGGCCTCACGCGGATGGGCGGGTATCAGCTCCCGGGCCTTGGCGCGGTCACCTCCCGCCGCCATCATCATCGCCGCGTGCAGCGACTGCTGCCGGTGGGGCGACAGATTGGGGCTCTGCCGCAAGACCTCGATAGGGAGTGTTAGCGCCACAACCGCGTCGCCGAGAGCGTTACTTACTTGGACAGTCGCCTCGTTCGTGCTTCCGCCGCTCGCTAGGCGGTCGAGGGTGACCTGGAGCGTGCCATGCGCATGGTCGTCGAGGAGACGGACGAACAACGTGTGAAGGTCGTCGTCCCCAGTCTGCCCGTCCGAGGGGGCGTCGCGCATGGTCGCGACGAGGTCATCGAGCCGCTGACTGACGCCT
>NZ_DEPM01000286.1:0-10138 GCF_002358775.1 Martelella sp. UBA3392 | reverse complement strand
CGAGCCGCTGACTGACGCCTGCCTCCAGCGCGGTGATGATCTCGCTGTCGCGCGGCTGGTCCAAAGGCTTAGATTTCCAGTCGTCGTAACCAATCAGGAAAATATTGCCCTGAAACTCGCGCCGCAGTCGACCGGCACGGCCCGCAAGGTTCCAGAAATCGGTCCCCTCCAGCGGCCGAGTGCGGCCTTTCTCGGGCTTGCACATAAAGACGTTGCGCGCCGGCAGATTAACGCCCTGCAGCAGCGTGCTCGTGCAGACGAGGAAGTCCAGTGTGCCATCGCCAAAGGCGTCCTCGACCGCTTGGCGGACCTGTGTCGGCATATTTGAGTAGTGGAAGCCAACGCCGCGCCGAACGCAGTGGCCGAGCACGTAGGAATCGTGAACTGACTGCGCGGCGAGTTGCGCGACTGCCTCCCGCTGCGGACTAGCGACCTCTTCGACTCGCAACTCGGCGAGTTGTAAGGCGAAGTCCTCCGCTTCGGCCATGCCATTGGCGTAAACGATACTGGGACCACGACCGAGTGCAAATGGAATGTGGACCAGTTGATCCTTTCGGGACGCGAGCGTATGTCCGAGTTCGAACTCGCCGACTAGCTGCTCGCCGCCTCCCGGCTCGACTGATGTCACTGAGAATGCGCCGAGCTTCGCGGATGTGACCCGCACAACCAAGAAGTTCTGCGCGACGGTTGGCTCCTTCGACGGAACGCGCTCGATGTTGTCGAGGCCGAATGCTCGCCCGAACACATCAAGGTTGCGAATCCCCGGGCTGGCGAAAAGCAACTGCGCGTCAGGCTTGCGGCTCAGCAGGTCGTCGACCACCCACTGAAGGAGGACGCCGCGCCCCCGGTCGGCGATGCTGTGGGCCTCGTCGACGATGACAATCGTGGCGACCAGGTCGGGGTGCGACGCAAGCATAAGACGGACGCGTTCTTGCGTCATCACCAAGATGGCTCGCCGGGGGAGCGGCTGGTCGCCATCCAGTGGAACGGTGACAATCTCCGGCGCGCCGCCTGCAGTCGATCTAAACATGCTCGCTAGGTCGCGTGAGACTTGGGCGATGAGAGCGCGGGTTGGGACGAGGTAAATGACAGTCCGGTCGGCTACGTCCTCGAACAACCGTGCGAGGTGCCCCTGCAGCACGAACGTCTTTCCGGCCGAAGTAGGGGCCCCCACCGCGACGTTCGCTCCGTTGCCGAGTTTGTGCCATAGCTCGTGCTGGAAGTCCGTCAGCAGAACCGGCTCCTCACGCAGGGTCACCCGCCGCTGGTCGGCGAGGCCGAACTCCTCGACTAGGAGTTCAAGCGGAAGGTGCCCTCCGGCGTCGCGGACATCGCCGCGCGTTCCAAGCGCCGGGAAGTTACCGAGCCGGCTCAATACGACGCGCAGTGCCTGCTGCATCGGGAGCGTCTCGCTACCGACGACTTCGTAGGCGGTAGTCGCCGACTGATAGGCTTGGCGACGATGCTCGGGGTCGGACGAGCAGGCGAGTACCGCAGCCGCGCGAATGAGGCGGACGGCGTCGTCCTGGCTGACCTCCTCCGCAAGGGGCTGGCCGAGTTCGCGGGCGAGCCAAGTCCGGTGGGCCAGAGCCGCAGCCGCGTGGAAGGCCCTGTTGCGCCAGATGTGGTCCGCTAGTTCCTGCACCAGCTCAGTTCCTCTCCACGTTGCTAACCTTAGGGCCTGACGCCGCAGCCGGCGCGCTCGTCCATCCAATCTTGTCCTGGAACAGCTCCCGCATACGGTCGACCGACGGGACCGGGATCAGGAAGAGCTCAACCGGCTGGTGAGCGAGCGACTTGCCCTTCAACGCCGTCGCGATCCTCGGCGCAACCTCGTCCAGCCTCGCCAGCGCGCGGGCGCGAAAGAGCTCTTCCGCGTCCTCCGACGCACCGAGCACGGCGTCGTAGGCGTCGAAGTCGAACGCGATGAGGCACGTGACGATGTCGTGGCGGTTCGCGTATCCCGGTCCGAACGGGTCGAGCATCTCAAGTAGTGCACCGCGAGCGCCCTCAGACATGTCGGAGAGATTGAGGTAGCGCTTCACGAGCGTAATCTCGTGCTTAAGCTTCTCGTCAGTGAGGGACTCCGCGATCGACTCAACCGCCGCAGTGATGGCGCCGCCGATATCCTTATAGAGTTTAGCCTCTCCCCAGTAGACGAACAGGCGGCCTGTATCCGAGCAGAATCGGACGTGGACGCCATCGGCGCCGTGGACCGCCATATCGCGGTTAGTTTTAAGTCCCATCTTGGCGATGATCTGCGGCGCGTCGAGCAGCCATTCGGTGAGGAGGTAGAGGATGAGCTCGCCTGCCTCGCCGTTGCGGTTGGTCGCCCGGTGCGCCCGCTTGAAAAGGTCGTAAGCTTCTTGGCGGAGCAACTCGTGTCGTTTCATAAACTCGTCTGCCGGAAGCTGGCCATACAGCGTCTGGAGCTCGTTCACCTGGTGTCGTGGCAGGCAGAAGTTGATGACGTGCAGCGAGACGGCGTCGATCAACTCGGCCATCATCGGCTTGCGCTGGCGAAAGCTGGGATAGTGCAGTCGCAACGTCAGGCCACTGCATTCGGTCTCCACCGAGTGCTCAATGCTGCCGAGGTTATTGGCGAGCCAGGATAAATTGCGCCTCAGCGCCTCAATCGCGGTCCGAAGCGCTTCTGACTTGTCTATCGTGGCCTCAGGTGCCCCATCAGCCATGAATGGCGCGCCCACCGCTAGTGTTCCCCATGTTCCGCCATTGATCGCCTCACCCGTGCCGATCTCCCGTTCCAACTACACTGTCAATTTTCGGCTCTTTCTGACTGTTATCTGTCGAATAACCCATCGTTACCAGCGCGCTTTCGATCCCAAGCATCGAGCAGCGTCTGAACTGTATTCAGGTCGTCCTGGTTCAGCTTTCCACCTGCCGCGATTTCCTTCAATCGAGCCCGGAATGCCTTGGGGTCAATAATCTCGGTATCGTCGCTGATCTGTGCCACCACGGTGGCTTTGGAAACTCGATCACCGAGGCTTCCAAATCCGCCCATTCCCATAGACCATGAGCGTCCCGTGAAATCCCGAGCAAGTGCGACAAGGCTAGGATCCTCGAGGATACGCGCGCCCGTCCACTCGCGCACTTCGGTCGAGTCGCCGCCGAGCAGATCACGCCAGCGATAAAGGACATAGACGAGATCCCGATGGTCAATCAGCGAGCCGTTCGCCGCGGCCGTACGGATGGTATGCAATGCTAGTTTGCGCACAGGCTCGATGGCGGAGGCTTGCACAAGGCAATCCTCGTCCCGCTTTGGACCTTGTTTCCGTTCCTCCTCATGATCGCCAATGGCTGATGAAGCAAAATCGACTAGCCAGCCGAGGGCCGCATTCTGAATCGCCGCAACGAGGACATTGCTCCGTTCCTCCGGCGTGAAGCGCTCGCGCGTAACGCGGCGTAGTAGCCAGTGATAGCGCAGGCTCGTGTTTGCTATTCCGCCAAAGCCGCGCTCGGAATCGACGTCGAGGTCGATCTCATCGTGGATCTCAAATAGTGCCCCGAGAAACGCAGTTACTTTGCCTTTGTCGACTCGAGCGGCATGTGTCGTCAGTTCGTCTAGATAGACGGGCACCATCGATTTCCCGTTGCGGCGAATCGCTTTCGCGGCCGCTCGCATCGTCATCTTGATGAAATCGGCGTCGTCAGCCCGCTTTGCCATCTCCTCAATGATCTTTGTCGGGAGTGTTTCGTCACTCAGGGTGAGGCGGAAATAGGTATCGAAATGAGCCTCGATGCAGACGCGGCGTTCGGCATCCCAATGTGAAATCCAATCGCCGCCGTAGCCCATGTTTTCGAGCTTAGGGAACAGGCGCTGCAATGCTACCTTTGCTAGATCGTGACGTGACACAGGAACATCATCCAAGAACGGCTCCAGACGATCATCGTGATTCTGATTGCCGTTATGCTGATTGGAGACACCACACGCCTCCTCTTTTCGGGAGCGTATCGCCCGAAACAAGCCAGGCTCATACAGGCGCAGTGCTTCCAGAGCGATGAAGTCGGCCAAGCTCACCTCGCCTGCAACGGCGGGCCACGTCACGCTGATCGCATTCTCATATCTTGCCACATGCCGAGGGGTCGCCATGTATGGAGCCACGATATCGTAGAACAGGTTCATGATACGGACGATCTGAGCCTCTTCTGGGTCGCCGCAAATCTCCTGGATTGCGGTAAGGACCGCTTCGTTCAAGTCTGTTTGGAGAGGGGCAGGCACTTCAAATCCCGCTTGGACGATCTTCTCCAAAAAGTGAGGGCCTTCCGAAGGAAACCGCTCCTGCACCGCCTTTTCGGCCAGATCGCGGTCGAACACCAGCAGGTACATGATATTGGGCAAGCGGCCGACGGATTTCACCAGCCGGAATATCGCTATCGCTTCGTCGGGCGAGAGACGATCGATGTCGTCGATCACGACGAGGAATCGACGATCTTCATCAGCAAGGATTTTTGCCAGCTTCTGAAATGTCTTCTCGAGAGTATCGCCCTGGGGAAAGAAAGTGCTCACAAACTTCGAGCCGCCGGTGAACAGCGCTGTCAACGGCGCGCCGCTTGCCAGAGTCACTGCTGCGCCGATAGTCGGTCCGGCTTGAAGCAGGCGTTGAGTGATGCTGGGAATCAGGTCTCTTACCTTGTCGCCCAGGCTGGTTCGCAACGTTCCGTTCAGACTTTGCAGAAAGGCGAGCGCCAGCGCTTCTTCACCTCGGTACCACCAGCATTTGAAATCCGAAACCACCAGCTTGTCGCTGCCGGATTGTGCTAGCGCAGCGCGGATGAGGTTGACGACGCTGCTTTTGCCCGACCCCCACGGCCCATTGAGTGCAATGGTCGTTCCAACTGGCTTTTGCATTCGGGTGATGCTCTTCGCGATCGATTCCGCAAAACCGGTCACGCCATAGCGGTCATCGTCGGCTGCCTCGATAGGGCTGTCATTGAAATAGCTTCGTTTGGACTCGCTCATTGTTTGCCCATCCCCATCCGCTCGCAACTGCTTACTCTTACATGAATAAATGTAGAGACAATGGAAATGAACGTTATTTCCGAACCCTACCTAATTTTAAACTGGCCGATGATTGTTCGCTCTGATCAGAAAACGGTATTGCTTCGGCTTCAAGCTCATCGAACGATAATTTGATGGCTGGGCACAAGATCTTCGTGAGGGCGACATCTGCGATCTGAATTTCAGCTTTACTAAGTCGAACGTCGAAAGGTACCCGTCGGGTGCCGGCCTTTACAAGAAATTGGCCTGATAACTGGTTGCCATCAGCGACACATGCGCATCCAGCGGTGGCCGCAACTCAAACGCCCGTGGCTCACGCGCGAAATTCCACAACCTCACTAGCCGCCAATCCGCGCGGCGTTCCTCAGCAACGGTTAGTTCGTTACGAGTAATGTGAAATGGCGTTCGCTCCCAACCTTTGGTTGTCTTCACCTCGATCAGCCGATCGCGGCCGTCGGGATCGAAGCTAAGGATGTCGTAGCCGGCACCATCGCCATCAATCTGCGACACCCAGCGGATGCGGCCTGCGAGATCGCTTCGGCCGGCGGCAAGCAGGTTGGCGCGCTCGTGGGCGAGAATCCGCTCCTCGCCTGCGCGACCTAGTGCGCGATTGCGGGCATCACGCTCGGCCACATCGTACTTCCGGGCGATAGCTGTCATCTGCTCAAGTTCGTTGGGCGGCGGCGCATTGCTGTGCGTCGGGGGCGGGCCGATCCATAGCATCGCTTCTTCCTGAAGCGCTGACGGCGACGGATTCATGGTCATCCGTGCGGTGGACACGAGCCAATCCGGATGACGATTCAGCCAGCGAACCACCGCGTCGACGAGCGACGCTTGGAAATTGAAGGCCGGCTTATAGCCAGGAATCCAATCTTCGCCGAGGCCCTTCAACACTGCGCTAATGTTCTGGTTTTTATATTCTATGGAACCCCGGGGTCGCCCAGTTACCACCTGCAGCAGACGATTATGCTCGGCCTTGCTGTAGGGGCGGCCGGCGATGTCTTCGGCGAGCATTGCGAAGTAGTCCGCAACGATCGCGTCGTTCTGCTCCTCGGTCCAGACACCCCCCATCTCCGCCATAGCTTCGCCTATCTCGCCAAGATCTCTTCAAGCTGATTTACCAGCGTCCCCCGCTTCTCAGCACTCAGGCTATCGAGATTCTGTTGCCGCCATCGCACGGCCGGCAGATCGGCGGCCGCTTCCAAGCCGATTGTTGACCAATCGGGTTCGCCTAGTTCGAACGCCAACAAGAATTGGCGATGAGAATCAGGCATTGAGCCGACGACTTCGCTGATGAGCGCTTCACGCGCCGCCAGAAGGTCGTCGAGTGCGACAGGCTGCCGCGTCATACCGACGAAGCCGCGCTCGAACTCAGCTTTGACGTCTTTGCGGCGCACCGCAAGCACCTCGGCCATGGGCCGGTCGTGGCTGATGAGGTAGACGAGAAAGGTCCGCCGCAGCGCGTCGTCGATGCCTTCGTTTGCCAGGAGGTCGCGTGCATCGAAGAGGTCACGTGGATGCTGCCGGTCGAACGCGGCGACGATCTTCCCGGCGTAGAGATCCTGAAAGGAGACAATCCGCATTTCCGCGAATCCAAACTCGTCTTCGACGCCAGGGGAGACCGGACGTAAGTCGGGTTCGAATACGCAGCCTCGCAGGACCGGCGTGACCTCGATTTTGATCTGCGCGCTATCGCTGCGAACCAAAAGCTTGGTGATGACGTTTTCGCGCGAGCGCGATGGCGTGACGCGGGTGCCACGAACCGCTTCAGTGATGCGCTCTGCGATGCGCAGCATCGCCGCATCGATCGCAGCTAGCGAGGCCGCGCGATCCTGAACCGGCAGATACGTGAGGTCGATATCGACCGAAAGCCGTGGCAGGTCGCGGATGAAGAGATTGATGGCCGTGCCGCCCTTCATCGCAAAACACTCTTCCATTGCGACTGAAGGCAGCGCACGGATCAGGAGCGCGACCTGGTTGCGGTAGGCATCAGCAAAAGCCATCAGGGTGCCTCGTCCAGTTCTTTCGGCACGGTGATCTGATAAGCGGGATCGTAGCGCCCCTCCTTGACCAGCATGCGCTTGCCCGAGCCAAGATCGATTGCGGCGCGCTCGATGTGTTTGAGCCATGCGTGGCGATGCCGGTCGGCAAAGAAGAAGAAGAGGCGCTTCACCTTTACGCTTCGACAGCGGACAAGCAGCTTCTGCAGCCGTCGTGGAGCAAGATCGCTCAGTCCTTCCATGAGCACGTCGACCTGATGGAAGCTTTCATGATCGGGCAGCTCGTCGAGAAGCTCGAGGATGGCACGTTCCGGTGCTGAAACCGTCAGCGGCCAATCCCATTGTCCCCAGGCAAGGGAGCGCAGCCCGGCCTCCTGGAGCGGCCGGTCGCCTTGCTTGTCGGCACCCGGAGCTAGGGGAGGGAAGTCAACCTCGTGTAGGTCGCTCCCAAAGAGCCGTGTGCTGTTGCGGTAGACGAATTCCTCCTTGAGTGGCAGCGCGGCGAGCCAGTTGGGGGGCTTCGTTGGACCGTGAAGATAGACCTTAGAACCGCCTTGCGAGACGTAATGGGCATAGCCTTGCAGTTCGAGAGCTGTTCGGCCACCAACAGCAAGGCGATGGTCGAGGAGCGTCTGGAGCGAGATAACGACCTGCTGCCAGCTCAACTGTCCGCGGGGGCGTCTATAGACCCGGCGTGCCGGCTGTTCGAGCCAGCCCGAGGAAACATATTTGGTGCGCAGGGAGGTGTAGTAGTCGCGCGCGGAGAGCCACGCGGAATCAACGAGCAAGCCCTCCGGGAGGAGGCGCTCAAGCTGCTTCAGCTTTCCTTCGCTTTGCTCACTCATGGTGAGCGTTTTAGCTCATATTCAAACTGCAGGCTAGTTCGAAAATATCTCAGTTAGCGTCACGTTGGTTAGCAAATACGGTATATGACAAACCGTAAGGCCTCGCGTTGATACAAATCCTCGAATTTTGATGGCTGAAACTGGTTTCGTATCAGTCAGTCGGAGAGGCTTCGTCCGTCTCTGCTTCCTCGATCGGCAAGGCCAAGGCGTCTGTCCACTCCAGCGGCGAGCACGAGGTGGCCAGCCCCTTTGCGTCGTCGATAGACCAGAGTTGGAGGGTGATGGGGGGCGAATAGTAAAGGCTGCCCCTTTCCGCTTCCTCTTCAGGATCTGGCTCGGCGAAATCGACTTTCGACGATCTGGCCGAGATGTCGAGGAAATGGGGACTGACCAGGGCGTCGATCTGTTTCAGATGCTGCCGGACCCAAGTTGTCATTGCGCTCACCCTTGCAGCATCCTCGGATGTCGCTTTTTCGAGATGACGGAGCACTGCGTTCAATTTGTCCCGTTGGGTCAGTTGCTGATGGACCGCATCCACAAACTCCATACGGCGCTTCTCGCGGCTATTGAATGCCTCTTCACGCCGGCGTCGAGCTTCGGCCTCTCGGTGGCGGCGTTCCCGCTCGTCGGATTCTCTCCTGCGCTCACTAATGTACGCGGCGTGCCCGACGAAACCTGCCAATATGTCCGGTAACATGCTTTCCAGGGCTTGTGTCTTTCCGTCTGAGTAAGTGCGGCGAAGACCTGAATATGGGTTGGCGTGAATAACGATGGCGAGCCGGCCGGATGGAACTTGGTCGTACTTGGGCCACGGGTCGGTTCTGTAGCCCCAGCGCATCCTTTCATCACGCTGCTTCAACTCGGCAGGTGTTGGTTGATGCAAGGTCTTCTCAGGCTGTTCCTCCAGGCCGGACGCAATTGATTCATTCTCGACAATGAGCGCCAACCCGTCTTCGGTTGCCTTGGGCAAATGGCCTTGGGTTTCCGCAAGAGCGAACAACTGGCTTAGGACCCGAATTCCCCGTTCAATGGAAGCCGGAGCAATTTTGAGCGGGACAACGCCTTTCGACCGGACCGCGGCGAATCCCTGGTCGTCAGGACGCGCTTTCGATATCGCGCGTCTTGTGGCAGCGAGACACGGCGGTTCAGCGATGGTCCGCGTCGGTTCCGATGCAGGGACCAAAAGCGGCTTAGCCGCGGCATGCTTGTGGAGCCTATCTCTAGCTCTCTCTTTGGCTTCGCGGACCGACGGAGACAGATGCTGCTCCGAACTTCCTGATATCCTCACCGTTGCCAAGTTTGGTTCGGTCAGTGGCGGTAGTGCTTCCTTGGTGACCCGCTTGCCGTATTCCAGCTTTGCCCAGTACCCACGTTCCGGTGTTGGAATGTGGTGGCGATCGCAGGTCTTCTTCAACGCCGTACCCGTAACACCGTAATCTGCGGCAACTTTGGTCATGGGTTTGGACCAAACCTGCTCGTAAAGCCCTTCCCGAGAAACTGTCTTCACCCTCTCAACCTCTGTCGTCCATGCAATGTGCTCGGTCCCAACCCGCCATCCCGGCGATCCAGGATCGAGGTGGGTATATTGATTTTGCCGGTTTTGACGGTACTTTATCGGGGTGCTAGATTCGACTTTCGTCGTCTACGTCTCACCGCGAAACGGCCGATAGATGCCGATAGTTCACAGAATTTTTTCAGCTAGGTGCGCCCCTGAAAACCCAGCAAAATCAAAAGGCTAGGTTTTGGACGGTACCTTTCACGGTATAATCACTCGACAATTTTATTTTTCGTAAACAAATCAGATGCTTAGAGCGGAAAAAATATTGGAGTGGGAATGATTCGGGGCTATCCGAGGGTGTCGGGGATTAGGGCCCGATGCACTTTATGCTGCTGAGACAATAAAGAGGCTTGCGCGGATCCGCACGGCGTAGGCGGGTGCTGGCATTGCCAGCCGGTCCGCCTTTGAAGGCCGCGCCCCGTGCGGGCGCGGGCATCGGCTTGGTCCTCCGGTTCAGTCGAAACCGGGCCTTTCCTCCATCACCGCGTAGGTTTGGAGATCGCCTTTCATCCGGTCACCCCAGGTCTTCAGGAATGCCAGCGTTTCCGCCCTTGCGAGATGGGCCGTCAGCGCTTCCCTGTCCCGCCAGCGCTCTGCCACCAGGAAGCGTCCCGTTGGCCTGTCATCCAGGGCGATGCCGTAGAACAGGCAGCCCTCTTCGGCCTTTATGCTGAGACTGATCGCCTGGACGTCGCGGACGAATGCGTCGACGTCC